>JAHFCG010000128.1 GCA_023249615.1 candidate division FCPU426 bacterium
TTGGAGCGATTCGGGCCCTGAAGGACAAGGGCGTGAACGTGCCCGAGGACATGTCGATTGTCGGATTCGATAATATGGAAGAAGCGGCATACCACGAACCCCTTTTGACGACCGTGGCCTTTTCGGCTTACGAAATGGGGAAACTGTCCGCCCACAAGATGTTCCAAATGATCGCGGAGGAGCCCTTGCTGGAAAAGGCCACCACGCTTCAGGCGGAACTGATTGAAAGGGAATCAACACGTAAAATATAATTAGTAATTGGTAATTAGGAGTTAGGAATTAATGAGAGGCGGCCACCTTGTCCGGCGTAGCCCTTGGGCGAAGCGGGAATGGCCGCCTTTTTTGTTATTTTAGGGATGTAACCTTAACTCGAAAAATCAGGTATAGTTGAGAACATGAAAAATATTCGTCTTATTTATCTTTTGGCCATTTGTTTTTTCCTTTTTTTTGAATCCAAGGCTATTGGAAGATACGTTCCTCCCTTTCCTCCGTCCGATGTTGTTACGGCTCAAGGTTACCCTTCGCTGAAGCCAATTCACCCCGGAACTGTTTTTACAGTAGCCATCGAACTGAAAATTAAAGAAGGTTGGCATATTAATGCGCATGAGGGTTTGCCTGAAAATTTTATTCCGGCAAAACTTTCATTTGCTCCCTGGGCTCTTGCCAGTCTTAATTCCGCTCCCCGCTATCCTGTAGGGATTAAAAAAGCCGTGGGTGGTATGTCCGAGCCATTTTTGGTCTACGAAGGGACAGTCGTTATATACGTCGATATCCTGCTGAGTACAAATGCGAAACTTGGAACAATTCTTCTGCCTTTTGCTTTAGAGGTGCAGGCCTGCAATGACAAAGTTTGTGTGGCTCCAACCGCGATTTCTATACAGGTGCCTATTGAGGTTGGCAATTTAAATGAATCCGTTGTTCCCATTCATCCCGAAATATTTCAGGGCGCCCTGGCGGCGCAATCGGGGACAGACGAATCCGAAAACATCATCGCGAAATACTTAAAGAAGAATGGAATACTGATCACCTTCCTACTTATCTTTTTGGGAGGTCTGGCCCTCAACCTAACTCCCTGCGTTTACCCCATGATTCCCATCACGATTTCCTATTTTGGAAATCAAAAATCCGAAAGGCCATTGATCATTCTGGCGAGGGCCACGGCCTATGTCATTGGAATCTCCCTGACCTATTCCACCTTGGGGGTGACAGCGGCCCTAACCGGAAAAATTTTGGGCTCAACACTTCAATCGCCTCTCGTCCTGATTGGAATTTCGCTGGTGTTGGTGATTCTTTCCTTCTCCATGTTCGGCCTTTATGAAATCCAGGCACCGGCTTGGTTGTTGAATAAGGTGGCGTCGGGAAATACCCAGGGTTGGATCGGCGCTTTGATTATGGGATTGGTCTTTGGGATTGTGGCGGCCCCCTGCGTGGATCCTTTTTCCATTGGTCTTCTCACCTTCGTGGCGGCGAAAGCGAATCCCTTCCTGGGGTTCATTATGTTTTTCACACTCTCCCTGGGACTGGGATTCCCTTATCTCTGGCTGGGTTTCTTTTCCTCCAATCTCCAGAAACTTCCCCGGTCGGGAATGTGGATGGTTTGGGTGAAAAAGGTTTTTGGGTTGGTGCTTTTCGGCATGCCCCTTTATTTTTTAAATCCCCTGATGCCGAAAGACTTTAACCAGATCGCGGTGCCAATTTATCTTTTGATTTGCGGGGTGTTGCTGGGTTGGTTTTTCTCTGGCGCGGGAGTGACACCGGGATTCAAAAAGTTTCAGCATGCCTTCGGAATCCTTCTCATTCTTGCCGGTGTTCTTGTTTACAAAGCCTGGCCCCAGGCCGTGGAATTGCCTTTCCAGGGTTATGATTCCGCTCTTCTTCAACAGGCGCAAAAGGAAAAGAAACCCGTTTTCATTGATTTCACCGCTAGCTGGTGCCTGCCTTGCAAAGAGCTGGAGGTAAAAACCTTCTCTGATCCAAAGGTTCATGAGGCCCTTAAAAACTGGGTACTCCTAAAGGCGGACCTTAGCCAGTATTCGTCGGGTCCGGTTGAGGAATTAAAGAAAACCTACGGCATCATGGGTGTTCCCACATTGGTGTTTGTGGGGATGGAGGGTCAGGAAAAGAAGAACCTGCGGGCGGTTGGGTTTATCTCCGCGGAAGAACTACTTCAAAAGATCAACCAAACAACCAAATAAGTTTGAACCACCAAGGGCACCAAGTTCACCAAGAAGACTTTTTTAAAAAGAAATCCTTAAAGAGTTTGCCGTCTTGGTGAACTTGGTGTCCTTGGTGGTGAAATGGTTTTCTTACTTTTTGAAGGACGGTCTTTTTCCATAATTCCACAGTCCCACGCTCAAAACCAACACCGCCACCTGGAAAAGAAGCGGTTCCCAGGTCGGGTAAAGCCCCAGCCAATCCCAGTGAAGATTCAACGGAGACAGGGTGATGGAAACCAGATCCACTTCCTGGAACGAATGAATCGCTTTCCCTGTCAAAATAACCGCGAGCGCGACCATAATCAGGGAAGAAGCGGTGAAAAGTTTCTTGATGGGGATTTTCGTGCTAAAAGCCAGCAAAAGCCAACCCAGTAACAGGATCGCGGCGAAGGCCGCCAGGACCCCCGCTCCCAAGGCCGTTTTTGTTTCCGACCCGCCCTCCAGCCAGATGGCCCTTAAAAATAAAACCGTTTCGATGACTTCCCTGAATGCCGCGAGGAAAGAAATGAAGGCCAGTTGGATTAGGTTTTTTTCTTCCAAGGCGGATTTTATTTGGACCTGGATAAAAGCCTTCCACCGGGTTATCTCGGTCTTGCCGTGGAGCCAGAAACCGATATAAAGAAGAATGATGACCGTTACCACACCCGTGATTCCTTCCATAAGTTCCCGGCCCAATCCGCTGATGTTCATCAACCAGCCGGAAAAAAACCAGGCGATTACTCCCAAAACAGCCGCCGCCATCCAGCCTCCATGAACCCAACGCCGGGCTTTTTTGGCGCCGGAAGCCCGAATGATGCCCAGCAAGGTCACGATCAACAAAAGCGCTTCGAAGCCCTCGCGGAGCAGGATGCCGAAAGCCAGGGTGAAGGTGAGACGGGGGGAGGGCGTCTGCTGTTGAAGAAGTCCGGACGCGTTATTCAGGGAGCGCATGGCCTTGTCCACCGCGAGGTTCACCGTCTCAAAGGATTTGCGGTCATTGATGGCGGCGCGCGCCAATCCCATGAGTTGTTCCAGGTCCAGAACGGCCTGGGGATCGTTGGCTTTCAAACGGGGTTCCACGGGCTCCACGCCCTCGACATAGGCGCTGAGCGCTTTTTGAGAGGCGGAGGCGAAATGATGGGCCGAGTAATCGGCCAACGCGTCCTGGAGTTTGTATTTCGCGAAATCCAGCGAAGCCTGGGCGGTGGCGTTGGAGGTATGGAGCCTCAAGCAGGTAAGTTGGTTCAGCTTTTCCTCCGGGGGGCCGGCTAGTGTTTGAGTGATTTCCAAATCCGGTTTTGTCGCGAGGGTGGTGAGCAGGGTTTCGGTTGAAAGGTTCATGGAAGACATGGTTTTTTCGAAACGGGTGTTGAGGTCGGTCAGGGGTTCAGTGGTTTTATAACGAAGGGATAGAACGAAAAAAGCAAGGTTCCAGGTGTCTTGGTCGGAATAATTGGAGAAGGCCGCCATGGGCGTGTTGGGAACTCCCAGCCGGACCGTATTAAAAATCTGGAAAGCGGTTAATTTTTCCATTTTGGAGGCATCGTGAAAATTGAAAGGTTTGGGCTTTAACGCCGCCGCATTGGGACCGTCACCGTTTCCTTCCATTCCGTGACACTTGGAGCAGGTGTTTTCAAAAATCTGTTTTCCGGATAAAAGGCTTGGCCATGACGGGGGAGCCACGGGGAGATGAGCCAATTCGATGACCTTGGATTGGGTTTGCCTGGCGGCCGCGGCAACCATGAGGGGATCCGCTTTCGAATGGATAAGACCGTTCAAATTTTGAACCAGCGGTTGGATTTCGGGGGAGGATTTGGTTTCGGGAAGGGTTTGACTCAGGTCGACGACGGTTTTAACGAATTCCAGTTGTTCCTTATATTCCGGAATACTTAGGACCTTTCCATTCTTAACGGCGCCGCCGTAATCCACCGCGAGGTAGTCCAGGAGGTGCACCAGGAAGCGGGGGGATTTTTCGGGGTTATCTTCCGAGGCGAGGACAGAAAAGGGCAATAAAAAAGGTGTGAGGAGGACCGCGAAAAGGAAGAGGTGGATTAGTTTGTTTTTCATAATAGTCCTCAACATTTGATGACCCTAGGATATTGATAATGATTATCAATATCAAGGCAAAAGAACGTATTTTCACCGCAGAGACGCAGAGATCGCAGAGGTAAGGATTAAATTTCTAAAAACAAAGAAATTAATTCGGGTTGGTCTTTGTCTTCGCGATTACTCTGCGATCTCTGCGTCTCTGCGGTAAGGCGGGCCGTTGTTTTACTCGCCTAGCTTGCGGAGGGCATCAAACGAATACAACCCCGTTCCGTGTCCGTCAGACCACTGGAAGTGCAAGGCGTAACGGCCCACAGGGGCAACGGTCATGATCTTCACTGCGGGGTCAATGGAATCCAGCTTAATCATTCTCTCGCCCGTGACCTCGTTCACGCATTGGGCGCAGGGGCACATGCTCCTCAAGTATCGGTTGGGGTAACGGGTGGCTTTGCCGTCCTCCCAGGTGATGATGGTAACCGATGGATCGTTAGTGTTTACTTCCTTCGGCCTGGTCGTTACTTTTTCCGTCGCGGCGTTGATGATCGAAAGTTGGGCCGCCATTTGTTGCGCCATGAGGACGTAGGCCTTGCCCGCCGGGGTTTCGGGATGGGAAACAACCGTCGGCACCCCGTAATCGCCGTCGGCGGCGATGACTTGTTCCAGGGGAATTTCCCCCAAAAAGGGAACCATCAGCTCTTCCGACATTTTTCTTCCCCCGCCCTTCTTAAAGATGGGCGTGATTTCGTGGCAATGTTCACAGGCGAACCCGCTCATGTTTTCCACGATCCCCACGATGGGAACCTGTAACTGTTGAAACATACGAAGACCCTTCTGGGTGATGGTTCTTGCAACGTCCTGAGGGGTAGTAACGATAATGGCTCCCGCGAGGGGAACGGTTTGGGTCAAAGTCAATTGGATGTCGCCCGTGCCGGGGGGAAGGTCTATAAGGAGATAATCCAGTTCGCCCCATTCCACCCCGCCCAGAAATTGCTGGATCAGCTTGCTGGCCATGGGTCCCCGCCAAATGAGGGCCGTGTCGGATTCCGCCTGAAGCATTCCGACGGACATGAATTTGATGCCGTGCTTCTCGAAGGGAATCATTTTCTTTGTGAGGGGATCGGTGTTGGGTTGCTTTCCCATGACGCCCAGCATCCGGGGAATGGAAGGGCCGTAAACGTCGGCGTCCATGAGGCCTACCGAGGCGCCGGTCTTGGCGAGCGCGAGGGCCAGGTTGGCGGAGATAGTGCTTTTTCCCACGCCGCCTTTTCCGGAGGCCACCGCGATCAAATTTTTCACGTTGGGCATGTTGAGGTTCTTGATACCGGTCGGAGCCGTGCGGACGTTTGAGGTCATGGCGACATTAACTTCGGTGACGCCGGAGATTTTTTTGACCTCCGTCATGGCCTGAGCCTTGAAAAGGTCCTTGACCGGGCAGGCGGGCGTGGTCATTTCAATATCAAAACTGACTTTTCCCGCGTCGATTTTCATGTTCTTGATGAAATTCAAGGTCACGATGTCCTGGTGAAGATCGGGGTCCTGGATCTTGCGAAGGGCGGTTAAAACATCCTGTTCGGAAACATTCATGCGGCTGCTCACTTTCGGTGGTTAGAACCAAATAAATCCATGACAAAATCCTGAAGCAAGGGTCGTTATTTTACTGGCTGGTTATTCAAAAACAATGAGCCGAGGCGGTGTATTTTCACATGGGCTGGGTCTTTGAGAAAAGTTCTATTTTCCCGTGAAAATTGGGGATAAAATGAACCTCTGGATGAATTTTCAAAACAATCGACAAGGTTTTTTGTACGCCGATTAAACCCGATTAAGGCCGATATCCAATTGGACCAAATCGGATTTTATTGGTCGTTATCCGCGTACAAGGCTTTAAATGGTTTTAGGCCTTTTTTGAGGCTTTAGAAATTTTGTCATTTCCAATTAACTAAGGCGGTTCATTAATGAAAGCAGTCATCATGGCCGGCGGGTTTGGAACCCGCATGCGCCCTCTCACTATTAATCTTCCCAAGCCCATGATTCCCATGGTCAATCGGCCCATTATGGAAGTCATCGTGGAGTTATTAAAAAAGCACAAACTCACCGAGATCATCAGCGTGGTTTTTTACCAGCCCGAAGTCATCACCGGTTATTTCAGGGACGGGACAGATTTCGGCATCAAGATGGAATACAAGGCCGCGGAGTCGGACCTGGGAACCGCCGGGTCGGTCAAGAATTGCCAGTCCATGGTGGGCAAGGAACGTTTTGTTATCATCTCCGGCGACGTGCTGACCGACTTTGATTTGTCCGCTGCCATTAAGTTCCACGAGCAAAACAAGGCCAAGGCCACGATGATTCTCACGAGGGTGGAAAATCCACTCGCTTTCGGCGTCGTCATCACGGCCAAGGACGGCAAGATCGAAAGGTTCCTCGAGAAGCCCACCTGGGGCGAGGTATTTTCCGACACGGTGAACACCGGAATTTATATTTTGGAACCTGAAGTTCTTGACCTGATCCCAGAAAAATCCGAATTCGATTTCTCGAAAAATCTTTTCCCCCTCATGCTCGAAAAGGGAATGCCCCTTTACGGCTATATCGCCCAGGGTTATTGGGCGGACATAGGCAACCTCGATCAATACCGTTTGGCCCATCAGGATGTTTTCGCCGGCAAGGTGGACATCAACATGCCGGGGTCGCGTCAGAACAAGATCGGCAAGGAAATTTGGGCCGGCACCAAGTGTCATATCGATCCTACCGCTCATCTCTCGGGCACGGTAGTTCTGGGCGACAACTGTAATGTTGGAAAGAACGCGAAGATCACCAACTCCGTTTTGGGCGATGGCTGTCAGGTGGAAGAGGGCGCGGTTCTGACCAACGCCATTCTTTGGCGGAATGTTTCCATCGGGGCGGAGGCTGAGGTAAGGGAGTGCGTGGTTTCTTCCGGCACGGACGTTCATGAGAAAGCCGACATCTTTGAGGGCGCCATCATTTCGGACAACTGCACCATCGGCAAAAAGGCCATCATCAAGGCGGGGGTCAAGGTTTGGCCCAATAAAGTGGTGGAGGATGGAGCACAACTTTCGGTGTCCCTCATCTGGGGCGACAAGTGGGCCAGGTCCATTTTTGGACAGCACGGTGTCACCGGCATGGCGGGCATCGACATTACACCGGAGTTCGCCGCCAAACTCGGCGCTGCTTACGGGGCGTCCCTGCCGAAGGGCTCCACCGTTGTTACGGCCCGCGATATTCATAAGACCAGCCGCATGATCAACCGCGCCCTTATTTCCGGCATCCTTTCCTCCGGCGTCAACGTTCACGATTTGCAGGAAATGCCCATTTCGGTGGCCCGCTACGCGGTGCCGAAACTTTCCGACGCTGGCGGTCTTCATACCCGCAAAAGCCCCTTCGACAAGCAATTCATCGACATCAAGTTTTTTGACGGAAGAGGTCTGGCCTTGTCCTCCGGCAAGGAAAAGGGAATCGAGAATCTTTTTTACCGGGAGGATTTCCGCAGGGCCACCATGGAAGAAACGGGGGAGCTTTCCTTCCCGCACCGCCTTTTGGAGTTCTACCACGAGGGATTTTTGGAATCCCTGAACGTGCAAAGTATCGTGGATTACAAACCCAAGGTCATCATTGACTACGCTTTTTCCGCCGCCGCCCCCATATTCCCCTGGCTGCTTGGCAAG
>JAHFCG010000129.1 GCA_023249615.1 candidate division FCPU426 bacterium
AAAGTAATATGGCATTTGTATACTGGGGTACGCGGATAACCTGAAACCTTCTTTGTCCCTGGGCCCCGGCGGCACCAAAATTGTAGGCGTTATTTAATCCCCCGCCGGGTCCTGTACCCGTTATGGGAACCGATCCGCCCGCGGTAACTCCCGTCGCCTTTACATATTCATATTGGCCGGTTTGGCGCAATGCGTTTGAACCGGATCCCGTCCCGGTATTTGCTCCATAATTGTTATTTTGAACACTGTTAATGTTCGCGTCCTGCATTTGGATAACCAATAGCAAATCACCAGCCACGATGGCGGTTCCTGCTCCTGTTCCGGGACCTATCGGGATGGTGGCTTGACCAACAATGGCGCTTGCGGTCCCAGGGAAATAGGTATTTATGGGTGTGGGGCCCCCTAGCGTCGCCGACCCATCTTTCCCAGGAGTTGCGCACCAGGCGTTAGCACGCTGGGGTATGGAAGCCGTTAAAAGAGAGGCCAAAAGGACACAATTAAGCCTAAGAAAAAAAATTCCTGAAGCCCTTTTGTTTATTAGCCTGATTTGGAAAGCTTTTTTCATTTAATAACCAATATAAATTAAAAGGTGACCTTTTATTCAAGTTTCAAATTCAAACCGAATTCGATGGTTAAACAGTTAACCCGGAGGTATTTTACCCCCACGGGTAAATTTTATGCAATTCACAAGCCACGTTTAATCGTTAATATTCCATAAAACACATTGGTTTTAAGCATATCAATTGTTAAGAAATTGGACGTTTTAACCAATTTCAAACATTGTGGGAAATTCAAGGGGTTTTTAGTTGGAGGGACTAATTAGGCGACCGTAATTTGACAAAAACAACCAAAAATTTACACTTTTAGGGGGCTCAATGTTTTCGGCCAGCATCACCCCACAGTTGTTCCAAATCATAAAAACGACGGATATCCTCTTTAAAAACATGAACCACCACATCGACAAAGTCCACAATCCACCAACTGTCATCCTTTGAGGAATTTACATGGGAAGGCTTTTCAACGCCTTTAAAAGAATCTGTGACATTTGAAACTAGGGCTTCGATATGCGCCCCGGATGTCCCTGTACAAAGAACCAGAAAATCGGTATAGGAAACCAAACCACGGAGATCCATGATCTGAATATCAATTCCTTTTTTATCCTCCAAAGCATTCTTTATTTTCTCAATTAAAGTTTGTTGGTTCACCTGACTCCTTAACGCGGATTCGCCTTGATCCGCTCTATGGCCTTTGATAGTTCTACTAAAATATCGGTCCTGAATTGTTGTTTCAATTCATCAACTCTCGTAAACAAGTGCCCCTTTTCAGTAACTATGTAGCGGGGCGGAAGGTGATTTAGGGTATACGCCAAAATATCGAGTTTTATTTTTTCATTAAAATCATTTTTTTTATAAGCAGGATCAAGAAGTAATTCCTCAAGGGTCCTTTTAACTGCTTCTTCCATGTAATTGATTAGCTGCATACTCCCCCATTTTTTATAAATAAAGATGTTGATTATGGATAAATTGTTCAACCATCTCAGGAACCAGATATTTTATACTTTTCCATTCTTTTACACGCCTTCGGATGTTTGTCGCGCTTATCTCCAACATGGCCATTTCCTCTATAAGAATCCTTTCGATAAGATCAGAAGCGAATGAAAAATTCGAGGAGGAAAGGAAAAATTGATTGAATATTTTTTGAATGTCATATCCGGGCCTCGGCACGGCGATAAATTTGCACATTTTCAGCAATTCCGCAATGTTTTTCCAGGAGGAAATTTCCATTAGCATGTCAGCCCCCACGATGAAGTAGAGCTGAACATTTTCACCGTAATATTGATGGAAATGTTTAACGGTGTCAAAACTGAAGGACTTTCCGCCCTTGTCCACCTCAAAAGTGGAAACCTCAAAGCAAGGATTGCTGACCGTCGCCAAATAGGCCATGATCATACGTTGTTTTGGTTCCGCCAAATCAACAGGATCTTTATGGGGGGGCAAAAAGGTTGGAACAAAAACAACCCTGTCCAGGTTGAATTTTGCCCGAATTTCCTCAGCGATCGCCAAATGCCCATAATGGATTGGATTGAAAGTGCCGCCGAAAAGGGCGATCGATTTCATTTCTAGGCCGACTCGTCAGGGTCTTTGAGGAACGAATTAATCATGTCACCGGTTAAAAATTCCGTTTCCCCCTGGCTTTCAGCCTGGCCAGGCGCGGGAGCAAGGGCGGAAGGAGCGGCTGGAATCGCCTTTTCCTTTTTGGAGGATTCCTCCCCTTTTTTTGAGGTTGCTTCCTTGGGCGTTGCGGTAATGATCCGGCCCTTGGCGATTTGAACCAATTTTTCCAGTTCGTCCTTGGTCAGGCCGCTGGTTGCGGAAACTTTCATTTGTTGCATTTGACCAGTCGCAACATTTTTGGCAGTGACATTCACAATTCCGTTCGAGTCGATTGCGAAGGTAACCTCAATCTGAATGGTTCCGGCGGGGGCTGGTGGAATACCGACAAACGAAAAGAAGCCAAGGGTTTTATTGTTGTTTGAGGCCTTCGACTCTCCCTGAAGAACCTTTACGTTGACCGAGGTCTGCATATCCTTGACTGTTGAATATAATTTGCTCATTTTCGTGGGAACGGTTGTATTTCGAGGAATAATAACGCTAAAGGTTCCCCCGAGCGTTTCCACTCCCAAAGAAAGGGGAGTCACATCAAGCAAAAGAGCGTTTCGAACGTTTCCATTGATGATACCCGCCTGAATCGCCGCGCCCAAGGCGACCGATTCATCGGGATTCACTTTGGTGTTGGGTTCCTTATTGAAAAACTTTTTAACAATTTCACGGACTTTTGGCATCCGGGTCATTCCCCCGACCAAGAGTACATCCGTGAGGTCATTGGGAGTCAAATTCGCATCACGCAGAGCTTTTTTGCAAGGGTCCATGGATCTTTCGAGCAAAGGATTTACCATTGCCTCAAACTCAAGCCGGGTCAGGATGTAGGCAAGATTTAAGGGCGTTTCATCTTTTTTGGTAATGAATGGAAGGTTAATTTCTATGCTTGCGGCGTTCGAAAGGTCGCATTTGGCTTTTTCCGCCGCTTCCCTGAGACGTTGGAGTGCGATCGGTTCATTGCGTAAATCAACGGCATAGTCCGATTTAAACTTTTCAAGGACCCATTCCATGATGGCTTGGTCAAAATCATCCCCGCCCAAGTGGGTATCTCCGCAGGTGGACAAAACCCGGTAAAGACCGTTTAAAAGCTCCAAAATGGTAACATCCAGGGTTCCCCCGCCGAGATCATAAACCGCGATTTTTTGATTTTTTTTGGTGTCAAAATCGTAGGCAAGAGCCGCGGCCGTAGGCTCGTTGATAATTCGCAACACCTCAAATCCGGCTATTTTGCCGGCGTCTTTTGTGGCCTGTCGCTGGGAGTCGTTAAAGTAAGCGGGAACGGTAATAACAGCGTTGGTAACTTTTTCCCCCAGTCTGGCCTCAACATCTTGTTTGATTTTTTGAAGAATAATGGCGGAAATTTCTTCCGGAGACTTTAACTGTTCATCCAACTTGACCCTGATATCGTTGTTTTCGGACCCTTCGAAGGAATAGGAAACGAGATTCTTATCCCTTTGGACATCTTCGTCGGTGATTTTTCTCCCGATGAATCTTTTTATGGAGGCGACTGTCCCCTTGGGGTTTGTAATGGCCTGATGTTTTGCGTCCAATCCGACCAGCCAGGTCTTTTGTGAGGTGAGCGCGACTACCGAAGGGGTGGTGTGGTACCCATCGGAATTAGGTATGACCTGGGGTTCGCCCCCGTTAAGGTAAGCGACACAGGAATTGCTGGTTCCCAAATCGATTCCGACGGCTAATGCTTTTTCCGCCATTACATCCCCAGTTAAACTTTTTTACCGTAAACATAACCCATCGCGGTGCTGAGGGTCTTTTTGGCCTCAAACTCGGCGGGGTTAAATTTTACCGCTCTTTCAAAACAGGCGACCGCATCCTTGAAATTTCCCTGATAACCGAATAAAACACCCAAATTATAATGGGCATTCACGAAACCAGGTATAAGCTTTACACATAAAACCCATTCATGTTGGGCCTGGTTCCAAGTATCCCGGTCCTCAAAAAAGACAATTCCCTTTTTAAAGTGTTCTTCCCCGTCGATTTCTTCCTTTGATTTCATCATTTTTAAAAGACCGCGTTTTATCCCGAACAATTCACCCATTTCTCTACGAATATCCGTTCTAACCTGAAAATTATAAATATCCCTTTTTTCAGGATCACTCAGGACATTATAAGCCTCGACAATTTCCATTGTTTTTTCAATCGCGGCCTCCTGGTTTTCCGGATTCCGGTCAGGGTGATTCTCAAAAATGAGTTGTTTATAGGTGTCCTGAAGCTGGGTTAATTCAATGGGCGGATAGAGCTTGAAAATCTCATAATAATTTTTTTTTGCCATCTAGACAAAACCTCTTTGGCTGGTCAAAGCCCCGGTTTTTGTTAAATTCCAGGATAAAAAAAATAACATAAAAGATGATGTAGTTTAGCGTTTTTCAAAGGGGTTTTAAACCGCAATCAATGTCCTAAAGCGGCGATTTTGAGGGAAAATGGATGGACCCATCGTTGGAATAAACATCACAATTTAACAAGATTGTCCCGATGAACCGCTTCCGCGCCGGATACCTTTCCAATTTTTTCAACTATTTCCGAAGTCCTCATACCTTTAATCTGGTCCAAATCACGGGATGAATAGTTGCTTTGTCCTCTGGCGATTTCAACCCCGCTTCGATCCACGATTTTTACCATGTCGCCCCGATTCCAAATTCCCGCCAGCTTCATAATACCGGACGGCAAAAGACTTTTATCCATTTCCACTAATGCTTTTTTGGCGCCATCATCAACCATGATTTCCCCTTTGGCCTGAACTCCCCAGGCTAACCAACTTTTCCGGCTGCTCATTTTTTGAGGGGCGGGCGAAAAAAAAGTTCCAACAGGTTTCGACCGGAGGATATTTTTCAAAACGTTACGGGTGTTGCCGTTCGCGATTACCATGGGAATGCCCGACTGCATCATCATTTTAGCGGCTTGAATCTTGGTTTTCATTCCACCCGTACCAATATTTGAAAAAGACTTGGAAGCGGTTTTTTCAAGACCAGAATCAAAAACCGTAATGGTTGAAATCAGTTTCGCTTTTGGGTTCAGATGAGGATCGGATTCAAAAAAACCATCCGTGTCGGTTAAAACAACCAACAAATCAGCTTGACACAAATGAGTAACTAGTGTGCCCAAAATATCGTTGTTGCCGAATTTAATTTCCTCAACCGCCACGGTGTCATTTTCATTTACGACAGGGATGATTTTATTTCGAAAAAGTTCCATTACGGTATTATGGGCGTTGGAGTATCTCGGCCGATTGGCCAAATCCTCCCTAGTCAACAAAATTTGCGCCACTTTCAGCCCAAATCGCTTGAACACAATTTCATAGGCATGCATCAGGTTACTTTGGCCAATGGCGGCAAGCGCCTGTAACTTTTCCATTTCCTTTGGCCTTTTAAATTGTCCAAGTTCGAAAAGACCGGCGGCGATGGCTCCCGAGGTGACAATCAGGCATTGAATCCCATTTTTTTGCAAACCCTTGATTTGTTCGGCGAGGTGCCCCAAAAAACGGGTTCGGATCCCGCTGGTTTTACCACCTGTCAAAAGGCTGCTTCCGATTTTGATGACGACTCTTCGGACCTTTGACAAATGGACGCTTCTTTCAGTTTTCATTGCGAGTTCCTAACCGTTCGCCTTCAAAGAACAATTCAATATCATCGCAGAAAACCCTGGCGCCTTCCTTAATTCCTTTTTTCTTCAAAGCCGTAATAACCCCCATTCTTTGAAGAATACGTAAAAATCTCTCCAGAGCGTCATCATTGGAGAAATTCGTCATGGCAACCCATTTTTTGATTTCAGGGCCCGTAACCAGAAAAAGGTCCCCGTTCTTCTCGACCTTAAAACGAACCTTGGCGTTGTAAACTTTTTCCTCGGGAATTATTTTTGTTTTTGCGGCCTCTTTTTTAATTTCCGCGAGGGTCCTCCATGTTTCCTCCATCAAGTTTTTCAACCCCTCACCGCTAACGGCGGAAATGGCCTGGGCAGGAAGACCTTTCCTTTTTAATTTTTCAGTCCATTCCACTACGGGTAAGGAAGTGGCGGCGTCAATTTTGGTTAAAACTATGATTTGTGGAATTTTTAGGAATTTAGCGCTGTGTAATTTTAGTTCGCGCCGAATAATATTAATTTTTTTCCCAAGCTCCGAAAAACGCCCCACTGAGGACAATTCTACCAAATGAAGGAGAAGTTTGGTGCGTTCCAAATGCCGTAAAAAACGAATTCCAAGGCCCTTTCCCTTGCTTGCGTCCTCAATCAGTCCGGGCATATCCGCCAGCACAAAACTTCGGCCTTCCGAAAGTGATACGACTCCCAATTGGGGTTCAAGTGTTGTAAATGGATAATCTGCGATTTTGGGGTGGGCTTTAGACACCCGTGAAAGGAGGGTGGATTTCCCGGCGTTGGGAAACCCGACAACACCCACATCCGCCAAAAGTTTCAATTCAAGCCTTAGTATTTTCTTTTCGCCTGGTTCTCCTTTTTCAGCGATGCGGGGCGTTTGCTGGGTTGAGGTCTTAAAGGTGGTGTTCCCCCTTCCCCCCCGGCCTCCTTTTGCGATTAAAAACCTTTTCCCATCCTCGTTCATATCTACCACAAGTTCTTTGTTTTCATCCCAAACGAGGGTGCCTACCGGGACACGAACAGTAACTTCAACGGCCTCTCGGCCGTGCATGTTTTTTCCCTTTCCGTGTTCCCCATGACGGGCGCGAATCAGGGGATGGTAAATAAAATCCACAAGGGTATTCACGTCATTCCGTGCTTCCAGGAAAACACTCCCTCCCCGGCCCCCATTACCGCCGTCAGGACCGCCGCGGGGAATGAATTTTTCACGCCGGAAACTCAGGCAGCCATCCCCGCCGGCCCCAGCCTCGACGTTAATTGTGACTTCATCGACAATCATCTTTTTATCCATTTCTTGAAAAATGCTTGTTGCAAAAGTCCCGAAAATAAAAAAACCCCGCCAAAGGACGGGGTTTTTAATGAATTTCGGGGGAAGTGTTAGGCTTGTTGTGGCTCGACACTCACCTTTTTCAAACCCTGTTTAAACTCTCGAAAGGAAACCAACCCCGTCACCTTGGCAAAGAGAGTATCATCCTTTCCAACCCCAACGTTATTTCCTGGTTTATAGCGTCTTCCCCGCTGGCGGACCAGAATGCTTCCTGCCGTCACCAAATTGCCCCCGAACGCCTTGATTCCCAGACGCTGGCTGTTACTGTCCCGTCCGTTTCGGGTGGAACCCCCCGCTTTATGCTGGCCCATTTTACAAATCCTCCCTGAAAATTATGCTGTTACGATTTTTTCAATCGAAACGGTCGTGTGCTTTGGTCTGGAACCTTTGGTTTTCATGGTGTTCTTGCGCCTGGTATAGCGAAAAACCCTGATTTTCTTTCCGTGGGTTTTACTAATGATTTTTCCCGTGACCTTGATTCCCTTCATCTCGCTTTTTTTAACGTGAAGTTTTCCGTTGTTTTCCAGCATGACTACTTGGGTAAACTCAACTGGATCGCCGGGATTTCCGGCCATTCGGTCCAACTTGATTACGTCGCCTTCCGTGACCCGGTATTGTTTCCCGCTAGTTTGAATGACTGCGTACATAATTTCCTCCCAAAATTACGGGACCATCAAAAAGGCCCCAAAGAAGGGTAGAGTTTAGTGAGGGGGTATACCCTTGTCAAGCTTTTGTCAATGAAACCAAGGGGTTTAGAGAGGGGTCAGTACCAAAAAAGAAGTCCGAAAATATGGGAATTGGCGAT
>JAHFCG010000130.1 GCA_023249615.1 candidate division FCPU426 bacterium
GCCTGTCGACGCCATCAGGTATAGCTAATGGAAATTTTACGGGTTGAAAACGCGACCAAGACCTACTCCCTTGAAGGGGAGGAGATTAAGGCCCTTCGGGATGTTTCCTTTTCCCTGGACGCTGGTGACATTACGGTGATCCTTGGCCCTTCGGGTTCCGGAAAAAGTACGCTTTTGTCGCTCCTGGGTGGGCTTAGCAGTCCTTCGGAGGGAAAGGTTTTTTGCAAAGGGAGATCTCTTTATGAGTTGCCGGTCGACGAACTCTCCCACTTGAGAAATAAGGCTTTTGGTTTTATTTTTCAGTTTCATCTTCTGATGCCGGAATTGACGGCTTTGGAGAATGTGATTTTGCCAGGCCAGATTGGACGCCGTGAGTTTGAGGAATGCAGGGAAAGGGCAGAAAAGCTTTTGAAGCATGTGGGTTTGGGTGAGCGCATGAACCACAAGCCGGGCGAATTGTCCGGAGGTGAACAACAACGGGTTGCCGTGTGCCGGGCTTTAATGAATGAACCTGAAATTATCATGGCCGATGAACCGACAGGAAACCTGGACACCAAAACCGCCGAGGGAATCCACGATGTTCTTTGGGACTTATGTCAGAAGGAAGGCCGGACGCTTATTGTCGTGACCCATTATGAGCCGTTGGCCAAAAGAGCGGATCATATTTTGACTCTGAATGCGGGACAGGTTGTTAAAAAAAGAAGCTGAAACCATTTTTGCCACGAAGTACACGAAGTGAAACGTAAAGAAAATTGATTGAATTAAATGTTTAAACTTCGTGTACTTTGTGAACTTTGTGGTGAGAGAGTCCGAGGTCATGATGCTGTGTCAAAAATGCCAACAACGTCCCGCTACGGTTTTCTTTTCCCAAACCGTTGGTAATCAGACTACCCAGGCCCACCTATGCGAGGTTTGCGCCCAAGCCCAGGGTCAAGCCTACGGCGTTATGAATCCAATGAACTTTAACCCCTTTGCGGCCTTTTCCGACTTTTTGAACAACTTTATGGCATGGGATGATGGGGCGATCGCCGAGGTCAATTCGGGACGAAAGAAGCCGGCCACCGTTGACCCCCAGCTTCAATGTCCTCATTGCGGATATCAATTATCTTTCTTCCGGCAAAACGGCCGGCTGGGCTGTACCAAGTGTTATGAGGCTTTTAAGGCGGCTTTGGAACCTTTGATTTCGAGCATTCATGGAAAGGTTGTTCATGTTGAAGATTTGCCCGCTGAAAAGACTGATCCTTTGACGGAAAGAAGATCCCAGAAGCCGGAAGTGAAAGCCCTCCGTGAAAAAATCAGCCAAGCCATTCAGGCCGAGAAATACGAAGAGGCCGCCAGATTGCGGGATGAGATCAAGAATCTGGAAACCGAAAAAAACGGCTAGGACAACTGGAACCGCCGATAACGACCGATGGACGCCGATAAGAATAAGCCCTTAAAAAAGCAAATATCCTTATCGGTCTTTATCGGGTTTGATCGGCGGAAAATTATTTTGGAGAATTCTTAATGGCCTTCGAAGAGTTGCTCACATCCAACGAGGACTGGTTTTTAAAGGCCGGGCCTTCCTGCGAAGTTGTGGTTTCCAGCCGGGTACGTTTTGCCCGAAACCTGGAAGGAAAAAAGTTTCCCCATAATTCCAGCGCGGTTGAACAAAGCGAAGTCGTGACGGAAGTTCACAAGGCTATCTCCACCCTTCCGCAAGCCCCGAATCTTCAGTTTGTCCATCTCAACAAAATTTCATCCCTTGACCGCCAATTTCTTACCGAGCACCAGCTCATTTCCGCCGAGCACGCCGCGAGTCTTGGCGAAAGGGCTGTGGCTTTTGACGCCAAGGAAGGCTTGAGCTTTTTAGTGAATGAGGAAGACCATCTTAGGCTTCAGGTGTTTCGGGGGGGTCTCAGTCTTAAAGAAGCGTTTCAAAATTTAAACCAGATTGACCAAACCCTTTGCTCAAAACTCCATTTCGCTAAGGATCCGCAGTTGGGTTATTTAACCGCCTGTCCGACCAATCTTGGAACTGCCTTAAGAGCCAGCGTGATGCTTCACTTGCCAGCCCTTGTTTATTGCAACCGCGCCGCCCAGGTACTTCAGGGAGTTACCCAAGTGGGCTTAACCGTGAGGGGTCTTCAGGGTGAAACCACCCAAATTGCCAGCGCCTTTTTCCAAATCTCCAACCAGTCCTCCCTCGGGAAAAGGGGAGCCGAGATAGTGGAACATGTGGACCGGGTCGCGCGTCAAATGGTGGAGGTTGAATTACAGACCCAAAAGACGGTTTTTCAGGAAGAGGGCCTCAAACTTCAGGATCGAATTTGCCGGGCCCTGGGAACCCTTAAAAACGCCAAAATCATTACCCTGAGAGAGGCTCTGGACGGCTTATCAGCTTTGAGGGTAGGGGTGGAGCAAAAGATTTTAAGCGGGATCGACTTGCCAAATTTGAACCATCTTCTGATCTTAATTCAACCGGCTCATCTGGCGAAAATAGCGGGACGAGAGTTAAATCCCGATATGGAAGCCATGGAAAGGGCGAGGATTTTGAGTTTGTATTTGAAGAGCGCGGAAGCGGTGTAAAAGGCGGACGACAGGTAACAGTCGACGGCCAACAGCCAACCGAAAGCCCCAATCCGCCAGATTTTACTGTTGACCGTGGACTGTTGGCCGTGGACTGAACCATTGATTTATAAGCTTAGTTCAGTTGAAATAGGCCCCAGAAAGCCCTCAAGGAGAACGCCATGTTTGAACGATTCACGGAAAGAGCCAAAAAAGTCATTAATCCGCTGGCCAAAGAAGAGGCCCGCAGGCTGAACCACAACTTTATTGGAACCGAACATCTTCTTCTGGGTCTAATACGGGAAGGCGGCGGAGTGGCCGTCGCGGTATTGGAATCACTGGGGGTCGACTTGGAAAGCGTCCGCATTGAAGTTGAAAACCTGACAACCCCTTCGTCCGATACCTTGACCATCGGCGATCCGCAATTTACCCCTTCGGCCAAGAAGGTCTTGGAACTGGCGGCTGAGGAATCCCAAAAGCTGGGGCACAACTACATTGGAACCGAACACCTCCTATTGGGTTTGATTCAGGAAGGGGAGGGCGTCGCTGCCCGCGCCTTGGAGAACCTGGGCGTTTCCTACGAGAAATCACGCGACATGGTAATTAACCTTTTGGGCGGGACATTCCCAAAGTTTTCCAAACAGGTTAAGAAATCCAAAACCCCAGCCCTTGATACCTTCGGGCGTGACCTGACCCAAATGGCCCGCGATGGCAAGCTGGACCCCGTCATAGGCCGTGAGGATGAGATTGAACGGGTCATTCAAATCCTATCCCGCCGCACCAAGAACAATCCCGTTCTGATTGGGGAGCCGGGTGTCGGCAAAACGGCCATCGCCGAGGGTTTGGCCCAACGTATTCGCGAGGGGAATATCCCAGAATTGCTTTTGGACAAACGCATCGTGACACTGGACCTGGCGGCTTTGGTGGCCGGAACCAAATACCGTGGTGAGTTTGAAGAGCGCTTAAAGGCCGTTATTAACGAAATCCGCCAGTCGGGAAAAGTCGTCCTTTTCGTCGACGAATTGCATACCCTTGTCGGCGCTGGAGCCGCGGAAGGTGCCATTGACGCTTCAAATATGTTAAAGCCCGCCTTGGCCCGTGGTGAATTGCAGTGCATAGGCGCCACCACTTTGAATGAATACCGCAAGTACATTGAAAAGGACGGTGCCCTGGAGCGCAGGTTCCAGATGATCATGGTGGACGAACCTTCCGTGGATGAAACCATCCAAATCATCAAGGGATTGCGCGACCGCTATGAGGCCCATCACCGAGTCCGTATTACGGATGACGCCATCGACGCAGCCGCTCAATTGTCTCATCGTTACATTTCTGGTCGTTTTCTTCCTGACAAGGCGATCGACCTGATCGACGAAGCCGGAAGCCGGACCCGCCTGCGCATTACCACCATGCCCCCTGAAATGAGAACTCTTGAAAAAGAAGTTGAGAAGGTGAAACAAGAAAAGGAAGAAGCCATCAAGACCCAGGAATTTGAACGGGCGGCTGACCTTCGCGACAAGATGAAAAAAATGCGCCAAAAATTAGCGGAAGAAAAAGAAAAATGGGAATCCATGAAGTCCAAGGAAGAAGCGGTCGTCACCTGGGAAGATATCGCCTATGTGGCCTCGAAATGGACTGGAATCCCCATGATCAAACTGGGCGAGAAGGAAAGCGAAAAGCTTCTTCGGATGGAGGAAGAGCTTCACAAGCGCGTGGTGGGCCAGGAAGAGGCCATTGTGTCCATTTCCAAGGCTATCCGTAGAAGCCGCGCCGGCATCGGGAACCCTAAAAAGCCGATCGGAAGCTTTATGTTCATGGGCCCCACAGGAGTCGGTAAAACCGAGTTGGCCAGAGCCCTGTCGCAATTCCTCTTTGACGATGAGGATGCCTTGATCCGCTTTGACATGAGCGAATACATGGAAAAATTCAACGTCTCCCGTTTAGCGGGAGCCCCTCCGGGCTATGTGGGCCATGATGAGGGCGGGCAGTTGACCGAGAAGGTCCGCCGCAAGCCTTATAGCGTTGTTTTGTTCGATGAAATAGAAAAGGCCCACCCGGAAATCTTCAATGTCATGCTCCAGATCCTTGAAGACGGACGTTTGACGGATAGCATGGGGCGGGTGGTCGACTTCCGTAACACCGTTGTCATCATGACCAGCAATCTGGGTGCCAGGGAAATCGGCGTTGAAAAGAACCTTGGTTTCCATCCCGATTCCGCGGACATTCCCTTTGAGAGCATGAAGAACAAGATTCAGGGCGAGTTGAAAAAAATGTTCAACCCCGAATTTCTGAACCGGGTGGATGACATCATTATTTTCCATCCGCTGGAAAGGGCCCACATCGAGAAGATCGTCGATATCCAGCTGGCGGATGTCCAAAAACGCCTTCAGGAAAAGAAAATCACGTTGTCCTTGGAAGCCTCCGCCCGGGATTTCCTGATCGAAAAGGGCTACGACAAGATTTACGGGGCGCGGCAAATGAAAAGAACCATTCAGAAATACGTCGAGGACGCGCTGGCCGAGGAATTGTTGCGCGGGAACATCAAGGAGGGGCAAATCGTCGTCCTGCAGTCGGCGGGAGATAAGCTCACCTTTGCGTCAGGTGTGACCCAAACGGCTTCCCCCGCCTCTGTTTGAACCGAGGTTTTAACATGCATTCGAAGCCTGAAAGCAAAACCGGCTTCGGGAAACACACGCCGCCGGGCAAGCATGAGCCTAAAAAAAACCGGTGGGTTAAGGTTTTGGGGACGGTTTTCGTCCTTTTTACCGGCTCCTATTTCCTCTTTCAAAACCAAATTGTCGATTCGCAGCTTCGTCCCGTCATTGAAAAGGAACTGGCCAGGGCCGTTAACGCGCCGGTCTCCATCCAATCCATGCGGGCGGGCCTGACCGGTAACGTCGTCCTCAACCAAGTCACTCTGAACATTCCCGGCAATCCCTGGGAAACCCGCGTGGTAGTCGAAAAACTTTCCGTTAACATTGAACTTTTCAATCTTGTTTTCCACCGCAAGGCTATTGAAAATTGTTTCAAGAGCATCGCCTTCGTTCAACCGCAAATCACCCTGGTGAAAAAGGAAGGGGCTCCCGTCCCCGCGCCGGTGCCACCCGTTTCAGCGGCTGTTTCAGGGGTCGTGGCCCCCCTTCCGTTGATTCCCGTCCCCAAAATCATTGTTTCAAAAGGATCTTTTTACGTCCAGGCGGAAAAAAATCCCCGTGAAATATTGAAGGGTCTTAATTTCACCGCCTCTACGGATAACGGAACCACGTGGGGACTTTTGCTTCAGGCTTTTTCCCCGGAGGCGAAAAGCCTTGGGGAAATCCGCTTCGACGGGAATCTCCGCCTGGAAAACCTGAAGGTTTCCGGAAAGGTTGTCCTTCAAAAATGGCCCCTCGCTTCCATTCAAGCGGTGTTAAAAGAACTCGCCGGCTGGGAATTTCAATCGGGAACCATTGACGCGGAAAGTCCTGTCGTTTTCCAGTTGGGAAGCGGTCTTTGGTATGACGCGAAGGCTTCCCTGACGCAGGCAACACTCAAAACCCCGCCCCCTACCTCCATCACCCTTTCCCAAATAACGGGCAGGGCTTTCATCCGTCCCAATGAAATCAATGTTCCCGGTGAATTACGTTTTCAACTGGGTGAAACCGTTTGGCGCGCCTCGGGGCTAATTCCGTTTGATAACCGGCCTGTGGCGGTCAGGACCATGACTGACGAATTGTTTTTATCGAGTGTTTTTTCCGAAATTCTAAAACTCCGCGACTGGGAAGTGGACGGAAAGGGAAGAGCGACCCTTATTGTGGCCGGCCCTCTTTCGGACCCTGTCATGCAGGGTTCCGCCCAACTAGGCTCATCCCATGTGGGTAAAGGTAGTCTGGATTCCCTCGTTGTTAACGCCGGTTATGAAAAAGGCAATTTCAAACTTTATAAAGCCGCTGGAAAATTGTATGACGGGGATTTTGAAGCCAACGGTTACATGTCCCTTTCGGGTCAAAAGGACGCGCCGGTTTCCCTGAAGGCCGTGTTGAAAAATATTGAGGCCAAAAAACTCGCCGCTGATTTTGGAATTTCCGGATTGGAGGGACGAAGCGACGTGGACGCCCAGGTCAGCGGAACCCTGGAAAAACCCGTCCTTTCCGCCGTAAGCCAAATGATCCTGGACAGGACCCTGAGGAAAACCCAGTTTCACTACGGGGTCCATACCAAATTCCAGATGACGGATCAGAAAATCAGTCTTTCGGCGGTTATAGACGAGAAGGCCAAGCTGGAGGGGGAGGCATACAAAAAAAACGAGGACTGGGAAACCCAGTTCACCCTGACGACGGGGAAAAAATCCGGAAAAATCGTGGGGAAGGGGATCTGGCCCTCCTCGGTGGAAAGACCCGCCGATATCCGCGTCCTGGGAAAAAATATCGTCTTGCGGGAGATTCCCTTCCTGAATGACCAGTTCCCGGATATTAAGGGGAATGTGAATTTGGTTTCCAAAATCGAGGGCAGGCGAAATGAACTTGTGGCGGAAGCCGGTCTTACAACCGATGAATTGACCATTAGGGATTCGGATCCGGAGCCGCTTAATCTTTCCCTTTCCTGGAAAGGGGTGGAAAAGGAGCTTTATATCAACGCCTTGAGCCTGGGGGAAATTTTCTCCACCACCGGAAAAATGGGTTTTGTTCCCGAATCAGCCCTGGATTTGAAAATCCAGGCAAATGATTTTCCCATTTGGGAAATCGCCGAGATTTTAGGCTTGGACAACACCCCTCAGCCCTTTGAGGGTTTTTTGACTGGAAAACTGAGGGTGTCGGGAAAAAGAAAAAATCCCATCGTCGAGGGAAAGGACGGCGTCAAACTGACGTCCGTAAAGGTGGGGGATTGGTACGCTGACCAAGTGGAAGCGGTTTCGAGTTTTGAACAGGACAAGCTACAAATTAAACGCGTGAAATTGGTCCAAGGATCCAACACCCTTACCGCGAATGGATCCTGGGATACTAGGCCTCAGCCGGGAGTCATGAGCCTTCATTTCGCCTCCCGGAACTTTCAATTGGGAAAGGGACCCTTTCTTTCCGGGGATTTCCAATGGGAAGCCAAGACGGGCGACCCTTTCTGGAAGAACTGGACGGGTACCTTTTCCAGCGATTCCTTTAATCTCTTGGATTTAAAGAAAAAACCATATCAATTTGATGATTTTCGCATGACGGCCTCCTCCGAGGAATCCGTTATTCGGGGAAAAATAAGGGTTGGAAAAACACTGGCCGGGTCTGCCAAATTCGATTTGGCGTCGAGCCCGGTGAAATTTCAGGGATTGTTCAAGATTGAACCGGTTCTTTTGACAC
>JAHFCG010000131.1 GCA_023249615.1 candidate division FCPU426 bacterium
AAAAAAAAGGAGGATGGAACCAACTGGGACAGTCTGGTAATTATCTTGGTCATTTTTTCCCCCGGCTTTTATTTTGAAGTGAATAGGACAAACCCTTTCCCGAAATAAAAATAAAAACGAAAAAGGGGAAGCCTTTTATAACACCTTTCCCAGGGGCCTTCAATGTCATTTTGGGAGGAAAGACGTGGAAATAAAACGGTTTGAAGGAGGTTGCGGAAAAAAGACCCGCCTAATTTCCTTCTTTTTGGTTGCGTGAATTTTTCAAATAATAACCGCAGCTTTCACGAACCACCAACTTGGTGGGAAAAAACCGGTGCTTGTATTCCAATGGTTTTTTTTCAATCTGATTCCAAAGCATCCGGGCGGCCTCATACCCCATGTCGAAAGCCGGCTGGTGAACCGTGGTCAGGGCCATCTCGCTGGAGATGTCGTCAAAACCGCAAACCGCGACGTCCTGGGGCACCCTCAATCCTTGTTTACGAAGTTGTTTAATGGCTCCCAACGCCATGGTGTCGCTGGAGCTCAAAATCGCCGTGGGCGGATGTTTCGTTTTCCAAAAAGCCTCCACCGCCTTGGCGCCGGCCTGTTCGGTCCAATTCCCGAAGTAAACCAAATCATCGTGGAAGGATAACCCGCGTTTTTTGAGGATATATTTAAAGGCGTTGAAACGGTCCAGGGAATTCTTGGAATATTCGATGTCTCCCGCCACAAAACCTATCCTCTTGTGGTCGAGCGACAAAAGGTGGTCCACCACGTCGATAATTCCCTGGGTATTTAAGCAGTCCACGAAACAAACATTGGGATCGTTCACCTGGTAATTTATCAGGACGTACGGAAGGGTTCCCTGCTTTAAATCCTGGTAAAACCTCGACTCAACCGGCGGGGCGATGGCCAAAACCCCGTCCACCAACCCGGAATTAACAAAATTGGCGTAGACCCCCTCGTTTTGAATATCACGGCTGAAGGTGTTCATTAAAATGTTGTATTTTTTTTCGCTGATGAAACTGATGATCCCGTCCAGGACCCGGGTGAGGTAAAAATCGCTCAGGGAAGGTTTTTCATACCAGAAAAAAACAACCCCGATGTTATAGGTCTTCCGGGTCTTTAAACCCCGGGCCATCGTGTTGGGATAATAACCCAACTCTTTGAGGATTTTCTCGATTCGTTGTTGTGTCTTAAGGCCAACCTTGTGGATATCCTTTTGGTTCACGACGCGGGAAACCGTCGCGACCGAAACTCCCGCCTTTTGGGCGACATCCTTGATGGTAATGGCCATAGGTTTTAACCTGACACCTTTAAATGAGTATTAGCATTATATAACAGATTTATAGCGCCTAACAAAATTCCGTATTTATTTGGCGGTTTCACTTTTTAAAACCGTGACTTTGGTCATTTTGTCGCCCTGCCGAAGTTCCAAAACATTGTCCATTCCCTCCAGGACTTGGCCAAAAACCGTGTAGCCTCCATCCAGATTGGGAGTATCCGCCAGGCAGATATAAAACTGGCTGGTGGCGGAGTTGGGGTCAGCCGTCCTCGCCATTCCGAGGGCGCCCTTCAAATGCTTATGGGAAGTGATTTCCAGAGGAATGGTTTTTCCCGATCCGCCGCCGCCGGTCCCGGTGGGATCCCCGCCCTGAATCACAAAACCGGGGACGTAGCGGTGAAAGGTCAAACCGTCGTAAAAACCCGCGGAAGCCAAATCAACAAAATTTTTGGCGGAAACGGGTACATCCGAAAAAAGCTCGATTGTAATGTTTCCCTTGGAGGTTTCTATTTTTACCTTCGGATTTCCCGTATTCGTTTGGGTAATGGAACTGCTTTTCTTTTTCTTTTTTTTCTTCACCACGGTATCTCCCCCAAAAGCGCCGGCCGAAAAGCCCGCGAGAATTAAACCGCAAAATAAAACCATTAAAATCTTCCGAACCATGACGCCCTCCCCAAGCAGGCTTTAGAGTGGTGTTATCATAACGGCAGACTTTTCCGGCGTCACCCACTCAAAAAAAATTAAAACAGCTCCAACCTTCCCGCGTTTCCGAAACCAAAAGCCTTCCATTTGCGGGCCTTTCAGAGGGTTCCTTCCTTGACTTCCCTTCTTCGCTACCCTAGAATTTCCATTCTTTTATTGGGATTTTTCAAGAACCCAAAGAAACGACCCCATCGTCTAGAGGCCTAGGACACCGGGTTTTCATCCCGGCAACACGGGTTCAAATCCCGTTGGGGTCGCCATTTATTTTTTCCGGCATTTCCCTCTCAGGGAGGAATCAAATGATCAAGGTCGGCATTTACGGCGCTACCGGTTACATGGGGGGCGAGGTCCTCCGGGTGCTGATGGATCATCCCGAGGTTGAAATCGCCTGGGCCACCAGCCGAAGCGATTCCCAGGTCGCGGATTACCACCCCAACTTATTCGGAAGCGGGCTTCATTTCGTCCGCCCCGAACAAACCACCGCCTGCGATGTGGTTTTCATGGCCCTCCCCACCGGCGTCCCGATGGAACTTGCCCCGAAATTTTTAAAGGAAGGAGCCAAGGTCATCGACTTGGGCGCCGATTTCCGTTTGAGCGACCGCAAAACCTGGGAAAAAGTTTATAAAAAGAAACATAAAAGCTGGAAGCTGGCCAAGGAAGCCGTTTACGGCATTTCGGAGCTTCACCGGGATGAGATTAAAAAAGCAAGGGTGATCGCGAATCCGGGATGCTTCGCATCAGCGGCTATTCTGGGGCTTGCCCCCCTAGTCAAGGCCGGCTTGATTGACACCTCAAAAATCGTTGTGGACGGCCTTTCGGGTACCGCCGGAGCCGGCGCGGAATTAGCCCGTCCCGCCCACCACGCGGAAATCGGAAACAACCTTATTCCCTACAACGTCGTGGGCCACCGCCACACCTTTGAAGCCGAACAAGAATTGTCCGCCCTTTCAAAAAAGAAGGTGAAAATAAACTTCACGCCGGTCTATGTCCCGATCGTGAGGGGAATACTTGATATTTGCCACGCCTTTCCAACCAGGAAAGTTACCAGGGCCAAACTCATGGAACTTTATAAAGAATTTTATAAAAACGAATACTTCGTGAAGGTATATGACCTTCCCAAGGAAGAAAAGGTTTCCTGGCAGTACAAACCTTATCCCTGGGTGAACAGCGTTTCGGGAACCAACTTTTGTTTTATCGGCTTGGATGTGGATGAGTCCCGGGGCCGGATCGTCGTTTTCAGCGTCCTGGACAGCATCGGCAAGGGCGGCGCCCATGTCGGCGTTCAAAACATGAACCTAATGTTTGGGTTGGATGAAACCACGGGGTTGACCCGCAGGGGCCTCCATCCCATCTGAACTGCAATTGGGAATTAGTAATTCGCAATTAGTAATTTTTTCCATCTCTAATCCCTAATTACTAATTGCCGTCTAGTCTCCCCAGTCGACCTCATCAACCACCGCGAAAATGGACCCATCTTTTTCAACAAGCGGAACCCGGTAAAGAGCCGCCCCCCCGCAGGGTCCGCTCTCGCAAATTCCCGTTTCGGGGTTGTAAATAGCGCCGTGGTTCTTGCAAACCAGCCACTTCTTGTCCTCGGATAAAAAATCATTGTCATTAAAATCCAGGCCAACCGTCCAATGGCGGCACAAATTTAAATAGGCGTAATGATTCCCATCCCGTTTTAAAAGAAAAGCCTCGGTCAACCGATCCGGCCGTTTCAGGACGAATTTTTTCGTCTCGCCGTTTTTCAGATCAGTGGACCCCGCGATTTTTAACAACTTAAGACCTTTTTTATTTTTTTTCGGGTTCATGGATTAAACCTTGATCCGAAATTTGGCTCTTTTGACGGAAAGCCAAAATGACTAAGAAAATGACCGCCAACCAGCAAACACAGGGAAACCAATTTCCAACGAGGGAATAAAGGGTGGGCGCGCCCGAAACCGTCATGACGTCGGCCCTCAAGGTGGTTTCCTCAAACAAATTCGAGGAGGCCAAAATTCTTCCAAAAGGGTCCGTCGCCAGGCTAATTCCCGTGTTCGCCGCCCGAAGCAAAGGTTTTCTTTCTTCCGCGGAGCGAACGACTGCCATCATGACATGCTGGTAGGCTGATGCTGTCCTCCCATACCAGGCGTCATTGCTGATGTTGACCAGCGCGTCTGCTCCCGTTTTAAAAGCCTTTTGGACGTCGCCCGGAAAAATAACCTCGTAACAAATCATCGGGGTGTAGGTAAAACTTCCTGCCTCGAATTTTAAATACTCAAGTCCAAAATCAATGTTCCCCATATCCTGAATTACCGGTCCAAGAAAGGTTAGGTAATTCTGAAAAGGGACAAATTCGCCGAACGGGACCAAATGCCTTTTGTGGTAAACCCCCCGGGGGATTCCCTTTCCGTCAAAATGAACCGCTCCATTGTAATACTGGGACACTTTTCCATTTTCATTTCGGATATCCAAACAACCCACCAGATTCGAAACCCTTGTTCCCCGGATAATTCGCTTCACTTTTTCCAACGCCATGGGCGAGGTCAAAAGAAAGGATGGCGCCGCGGTCTCGGGCCAAATGACCAGGTCTGGCTTGGATCCCTTGATGCCGGCAACCAATCGGCTGATTTTATTGTAGGTCTCCGATTCATAACCTTTACTCCACTTGACGGATTGGTCGATGCTCGGTTGCAAAAGAACGACCGTACCTGTTTTTTTTTGTTGAGTTGAGCTTATTAGGTAATTCCCGTAAACCAAAAGGGCAAGGAGGACGGCAAGGGGGAATGTTAAATATTTCCACTTGGACCAGGGAGGGGAACCTGAAATCTTTGAATCGGGTGCTTCAAAAACCAATTCCATAAATTTCGCGAGACTGGCGTTAAACCAAACCATTAAAAAGGTTAATCCGTAAACTCCCGCCAGGGTGGTAAAGACAAGAACCGCTGGGTACGGTGCCTGGGTATAACCCAATTCACCCCAATTAAACCCTCCCCAGGGCCTGCTTCCCCGAAGGTATTCCAGAGCTACCCAAAGAAAGGGCCCGGTTAATAAACCCGATGTCTTGGTTCTTTCGGACAACCATCCGTAAATCCACCCAAACGCGCCGAAGTATAGACTTAAATAAAAAACCAAGACAAACCAGGCAAGCCCGCTTAAATACTTCGCTTCCTCCAAAAGGGCTATCCAGTACAGGACACCGCCCAGTTGCAAAAATCCAAAAACCAAACCCAGCCAAAAACCACGGCGTGGTCCCGTCCTTCTGAGGGCCAGGAAAAAAGGAACGAGGGCCACCCAACCCAAAAAAGCTGTCGGCGGGGTTAGGGTTTTGTTCAGGAAATTTGGAAAGGCAAACCAGACCAGACAGGCGCTGATGGCGCAAAGAAGCAAACGGCCTGGAAAGGTGGAAAGGAATTTCATCCGGTTATTATACGAAAGGGGCGGTCCAAGGCGGGATACCGTAGGGGGAGAAAATTACTTTTTACTGTTTTTCGGTTTCCCGGTTGATTCCCGGATGATCAACTCCACCTCAAATCCGCGGTGAAGATGTTCAACAGGTTTTTTGCTCAGGAAAGCGTGGGCCAGGGTGACGGAGGCCTTCCCCATTTCCAGCAGGGGCTGGTGCAGGGTGGTCAATGAAGGATCAGCCAAACGGGCAACATAGGTATCATCGAATCCGACAATGGAGATATCCTCAGGAACCGCCCGCCCTTTATGGCGGAGGGCTTTCATGACCCCGATAGCCATCGTATCGGAGACACAGCACAAAGCGGTCAAATCGGGCATGCGGTCGATCAATTCCTTTCCGACCTGGTAACCCGCGTCCATCGTGAAGGCGTCGGGTTTGACATGGGAATAAACCACGTTTTGTTCCTGGTAGGGAATGTTGTTATCCCGCAACGCGTCGCGGTAACCGGCCAGGCGGTCCTGGCAGATTTTCAGGTGCTCGGGGCCGTTCACGAAGCCGATTTTTTTATGGCCCAATGAAATAAGATAAGTAACCGCCTTGTAAACGCCTTTCCTGTCCTCGGCCTGAAGGGTCGGGATTTTTTCCAGGAGATGGTTGGGCCCCTCAATGGAAACGGGCTGGAGTATGATCAAAGGCAGGTCTTCCTTTTGAAACCGTTCCAAAACAGCGTCTTCCATCGGGACCGATAAAACAATGACCGCGTCAATACGGCGCTCCCCCAGGATGCGGTCGTAAAAGTCGTTGAAATCCTCAAGGCTTCCGTTGCAGTTGTAAATTTTCAAATCAACATTCGAATGCCGGCACTCCATCTCAATTCCCCGGATGATTTCGTTGTAATAGGGGGAATCAAACATGGTCCCGAAAATGCCGATGGTATTGGTTCGCGACATGACCAGGCTTCGCGCTGCCACGTTGGGGTAATAGTTGAACTTCTTGATGGCCACCATGACCTTTTCACGGGTCTCGGCGGAGATTCTGGGATTCTGGTTGATGACCATGGAAACGGTGGTATGGGAAACCCCGCAAAATTTGGCGATTTGTTTGAGAGTCGATCGAGACTTGCTTCCGTTTATCATATCGTTTTCACACTCCGCTCAATTTTTAGGATTACAACCATCCAACCAAAACTTTTAAATTTTAACTATTTGGCCGCCGGCGCGTTTGAGGCCGCGGGGGCTTTTTGGGGACCAGGTTTGGCCTGGGGATTCGGCGCCGGTTGGACCGGAGCAGGGGCCGCCGCGGCAGGTTGGGCTTGAGCCTGTGCTTGTGTAGCCGCCTGCTGCTGCTTTTCAATGGAGTCCGCGACCGAACTGGAGGTTTGTTTGAATCTCGGAAGCGCAGCAAGCAGAAGACAAAGAATCATAAAAACCGCCGCCAGGACACCGGTAATTTTGGTCCAAAAGGTTTTCCCGCTTGTTCCCAGAAGGCTTTGACCTGTTCCTGAAAATAAGCCCCCTGCTGTTTTTGGCTGCTGAATCAGGACCACCCCGATTAAAAGAATGGCGGTAAGGATGAAAAGACCGGTAATGAAAGCGCTCATGTGACTCCTTATTATATTCCCGTGAAACTTGGGTTATTTTAAGTGAAACCAACGTAAAAGTTCCAATAAAACTTTTAAACCTTTATTGCTTTCCGAATGAAACCTAAAAAAGAATAGGTTTTATAGACGCTAAACTGAACCTTCCCGGTTTTGGCGGCTTTATTTTAAAACTGAATAATTCCCATAAAGGAATCAACCTTGAGGCTCGCCCCGCCCACCAAAGCCCCGTCAATGTCAGGTTGGCTCATCAATTGTTTTACGTTTTCGGGCTTAACACTTCCCCCATATTGAATTCTTAAACCCTGTGCCGCTTCGGAATTAAACTTCCTTCCAATCCATTTTCGGATAAAGACATGAACGTCATTAGCCTGTTCCGGCGTCGCGTTTTTTCCGGTGCCGATGGCCCAAACCGGTTCGTAGGCGATGACGGTGTCGGCCAAATCCCCCAAACCAATCCCCTCAAAACAGCCGCTTAACTGGGTCTCGATTACCTTTTCGGTCCTCCCGCCCTCCCGCTCCTGTAGGGTTTCCCCCACACAAACAATACCCCGAAGATTATTTCGGAGGACATTTTTAAGTTTACGATTAATTTTTTGGTCGGTTTCACCGTCGTATTGGCGTTTTTCAGAATGTCCCAAAATGACATATTTAACCCCGGCATCCCTCAGCATGGCCGGACTCACGTTTCCGGTAAAGGCCCCCTCGTTTTCCCAATGCGCGTCCTGGGCCCCCACCTGGATGTTGGAAAACCTCAGGGCGTCCACAACCGCCGGAATGGAAAGGGAAACAGGGCAAACCACGATTTCGCGATCCGAAATGCCTTTGCACTTTTCGTTCAATTGTTTTACGAAGTTGACCGATTCCGAAACGGTTTTAAACATCTTCCAATTGCCGGCCATGAT
>JAHFCG010000132.1 GCA_023249615.1 candidate division FCPU426 bacterium
TTAACCGATGCTGCTCAATTAACCTACGCGGGAATCGTGGCGCCGCTTGTTACCAGCTCCACTGTTACCGTCATTGTTTTGACTCCAACCCCAACGTCCACCATTTCCCCCACCTTCACCCCCACGCCGGTTGGTCTTCATGTCTGGCCCAATCCCTTTGATCCCAAGTACGCGGTCGGTGGCGTTCTCAAGGCCTACCAATGCCCACCCGGGTCCGTCATGACCTTTTATACCGTCTCAGGTGAATTGGTGAGATCGAGCGGGGAAGTCGGCGGGATGATCCCCTGGGACGGGCGTAATAACGCCGGCGCGATGGTTTCCACCGGGACCTACTATTACGTCATTAAAAACAACGACGTGGTTCTTTTGACCGGCAAGGTTTTGGTTTTAATCAGTAATTAAAAACCCCTGATTTTGCCGTTAAAAGAAGCGCGTTGTGATTCTTGGTTTTGCCGGGTTGGGTTGAACAATGGGATTTATCGTGGCTGTTTAAATGGGAAGTTACTAAAATAACCGCTCTATTTAACCGGCCTTTGGCAAATCATTCTTAGCTGTTGGTTGTGATTGAAATCACCTCACCAAGGCAAAGCCGAAAATATATGAAACCTAAAATCGCGATAACCAACCTTTTCCCTCTTGTCGGCTTGGCCGGGCCCTTTTCTTTTCTCATCCTGTCCGTTTTTTCAATTCTTCCCCTTCCCCTTTTCGCCCAGGTTAACGGCGCCGGAAGCACCAGCACCAATTTCCAAAAAATCGGCATGGGAGCCCGCGCTGTCGGCATGGGGGAGAGCTTTATCGGCGTTTCGGACGACGCCACGGCCATGTTCTGGAATCCGGCGGGCCTGGTTCTTGCCCGCGGTACCCAGTTCAACCTGACCCACGGTGAATGGCTGCAAGGAGTCACGCATGAATTTTTCGCCTTCAGCCAAAACATCGAGGGGGACGGATCTTTCGGCGGAAGCCTCGGGTATTTGGGGACTGGTTCCTTTCCGGGAGCCCTGGAAACCCCGTCCGGCGCCTACGGAGGGGTTGGGGATAACATCAGTGCCTCCGACTATATCGCCAGCCTCGCTTACGCCCAAAGACTGGGCAACTGGATTGGCGGGGATTTTTTCCAAAAATCCATCATCGGCGTCAAGGCCACCGTGGTGGGCCAAAATGTTGTGAACGTTGGAAGCGGCGGGGCGGCTTTTGACGCGGGTTATATTTTCGAGTTGACCCGCAAGAAATTTTATCTTTCCGCCGTCGTTTATAACATCGGCACCCAGATCCAGAATTACACCCAGCCCCTGATTTTCAAATTCGGGGGTTCCTACCGTTTTCAAAACGCCCTGATAAAAAAGGACCGCAACATTTTGGCCCTTGAGACGGACGGCCATATCGACACGGGACTCAAGTTCAATATCGGGGATGAATACCGCCTTCAATTCGGCCGAAATGCCGTGGCTTTCCGGGCGGGTTACCGGACGGGCGGGGATCTCGGCGCCTTCGCCGGGTTGACCAGCGGGGTGGGTATTTCCCACCGGTTTGATGATTTCGAAGCGGGACTGGATTACGCCTTCGTGCCCTACGGCGTGCTGGGTCAAACCCACCGGGTCTCGATTAATGTGGTCATTGGGGGCCCCCTGGTTTTGCCGGAGGCCTATGTGTCGGCTTCGCCCGCCTTTATTTTGGGCCGACAAAGCGTGAACGTGAATTTATCCACCAAGAGCGAGGAACCCATCGACAAATGGAAGGTCACCCTGGCGGATTCCGCCGGCATGCTCGTTAAAACCTTCGATGGAAAAGGAACCCCGCCCTCCCATATCAACTGGGACGGCAGGAACCAGGCGGGGGCTCTCGTGCCCCAGGGCAATTATTCCTTCACGATGGATATTACGAATGACGATGAATTATCCGGCAAATCCAAACCCCGGGAAACCTTCGCCAAATGGGTTCCAAAACGCGTTCCCTATGAATACACCTTCGGCGTTTCGGGGGACCTTTTGTTTGATTCCGCCAAAGACGAATTATTAAAGAAGGGTTACGACGCGATCCAGAAAACCGCGGCGCAGATCCAGCGCAGGTATCCGGACAGCATGATCATCATCGCGGGCCACACGGACGACCAGAAACTGGGCAAGGGCGCCAAGTTCGCGGATAACCAAAAACTTTCCCTGGGCCGGGCGCAGGCGGTCATGGATTATCTCGTGAAAAACGGCGTGAACCCCAACAAGCTGAGCGTCATCGGGTACGGGGAAACGAAACCCATCGCGAGCAACAAGACGCCGGAGGGAAGGGCCAAAAACCGCCGGGTCGAGCTGGTGGTATCCGGGGTCATGGATGCCTCCACCAACGACATGATCGAGGAAGGCCTTACCATGATGAAGGCCAAACGCACGAAAGAAGCCCTGGAAAGATTTCTGAAGGCCATCGAGGCGGATGCCCGTAACGCGCGAGCCTACAAATTGGCGGGGGATTGTTATCTGATGTTAGGAGGCAAGGATCAGGCCATACAGGCCTACCGCAAGTCGGTGGAGTGGAATCCAAGTGATACGAACCTGAAGAATTGGCTGAATCAGTATGCCCCGGCGCCCATGGCTCCGGCCCCCGCCCTTCCAGCCCCTGGCGCCGCGGCTCCAGCTCAACCGGCTCCACCTGTTGCGGTGGCCCCGGTTCAACCCGCGGCAGCCGCGCCTGCCGCACCAGCTCCCGCTGTTTCCGCGCCAACACCCATTTCAGCCGCTCCGACGGGAATGCCCCAGGCCGTTGAGGGGCAATAAATTTTTTATTTGGTTACTGGATTTTTTTCCCGCTTAAAATCAGGAGATTCCTTAGGTTGATGGCGGCGTCCGTGCAGTTGGGTTTCAAACGAAGGGCTTCCTCAAAGGCTTTTTTGGCTTCTTCCACCCTTTTTTCCTTGTATAACAAGCAACCCTTTTCGTTAAAAAGATGCGCCATGGGGTACCCCTTTTGAACGGCCTTTTCCTCATCCTCCAGGGACGCATCAATGTTTTGGGCCACGTTATCGTGAAGGGCCTTGATTCTCCAAAAACGCGATTCCAACAACCGGTCACCCTCGAAATAGGGATATGCTTTTTTCAAAACAGCCAGCATGTTGGTTTGGTCGGGGTTTACCCCTTCCTCCATTACCAAATAGTTTAGGTCTTTTAAAGCCAGATCCGCATCCATCCATTTATAAACCAACTTCCGGTTTTGAGCGGTTATGGGAACCATCAGCAGCATATAACCTCCGTCTCTCCGATTTAAACCCGCTGAAAGCCAGGCCCACCGCCCCTCGTGAAAAATTTTTACCAGGTGAGGTTGTTCGTGAATATTGGTGATGACCGCGAACCATTTAGCGGTACCCGGGTTCAAAAGAGGGTTTTCGGCGGAATTGAAAGAATAAGTGGCGACGAAAAGGGTTTGGTCGTAATAATCCGGGTCGAAATTTTGAAGGATTAATCCAGGACCTTCTTTTTCGTATCTTTCCTTAAGAATGTCGTAGGCCCTGGAGTACTTTACGGATTTATGAAAACTAAAAAAATTATAATTTTCAGGCCAATGGACCGGATAAACGACGAAAAGATGATACCCGTCGAGGGAAAGGACGGTCGAAAGAATGAGAAAAAGGAATGGAAGTCTTTTGAACCAGGGAAGGCTTAGGATTAACGTCTGGAACCCGAGGCCTGTTATGACCGCAAGGATCGGGATCATGGGTACCAGTCTCATGTCCTCTAAATCATTGGTTAAAAAACCCGGCAGGCACAAAATGGGAAGTGAAATTAAAAACCAACGACTTTTGGAATCTGAAATGGATCGGAAAAGAAAAATCAAGCCGATGAAAAAAAGCGCGCCCCATAAGGGGTTTAAAAAGCCGCCCCAAAGCGGTCCATAATGAAAGGTGGTGTTGCGGGCCCCCCAGAAGAAATCGGAAAAATAAGCCGAGTAAAGATTCAGCCGGGAGGTTAGGGTGAAATTCGACCTGACGCCCCAAAGGTGTTCCAGATAACTCAACTTGCCCGCGCTGAAGGAGGCGAAGAGAGGGAGCGCGATAAGAAGGGTGAAGGTCAGAAAGATTAATGGGGCCGTAAACCTTTCCCGTGGGTTTTTTAAAGATCCGTCCAGTACCGCCAAGCCGATGATCAGGGCGACCGCGGCCCAAGGAAGGTAGGTGTAAAAGCCCAGGCCCGAAATAACCCCTAAAAAAATCAGTTTTTTCGTTTTGGCTTCTGTTGAGTCCTTCAAATACCAACCGAGGGCGCCCAGGGCGGCACATTCCCAAAAAACCAAAAAAACAGCCTGTGTGGAAAAACGTCCCAGCCAAAGCGGCCAAAAGGAGAAGGCGGCAAAGGCGAGGACCAAAAGGCTCATGGAACGCGGGAAGAATTGCCGGGCCGCGAACCAACCAGCCGGCAAAATCAAAAGGCTCCAAAAGGCCGGATAAACCCAGAGTGTGAGAAGTGAAGAACCGAAAAGTTTAAAGAGAACCGCGTGGACCCAGGTGAAAGGAGTTGGTAAATGATTGAGCCCCTGGGTTAGGGACCCATTCCAGGTTTCGGACAAATGAACGGCGTAGTAACCAAAAATCCCCTCGTCCCTTAAGGGCCAGTGGGAAAGGGTGGTCAATTTGTAAAACCGGAGGCCGACCGCCAAAATTCCAAGAAGAAAAAAAACCCATGGGGAAAAGAAGGGAATTGTTTCCCCGCCCGTTACCGCGAAAAACTTATTTTTTTCTTTTTTAAAAACCAGGATTAATAGGCCGGCGGGCAGACCAAAACCGATAAAAATGATCCAGATTTCGGCGGAAGGGGTGAGGGTGAAATAGGAAAAGGAGGCAAGGGCACCCGTTAAAAGAAGAAATGAGGACCACAAACAAAATTTTTCGTTGAAAATCTCAGCTGCCGGTGTTTTTAAAAAGGTTATAAGATCGCGGTTTTGGGTCATGGGATTTTCCGATAAAATTATAAGGGTGATTGGCGGGTGGAAAACGGAAATATTCAAGGCCTTCCGCCGGGTTTTCGGTTTTTGCTTGTTCCTGATTGTGGTAATGATTAGCATAGGGGAAACACCGTGGAAAAATCAGGAATCGGCAGTTAGTAATTTTAAATTGGTGAATAAAAGAAAAGGCGTCGAAAAATGCGGAAAGTCCTTGTAATCCACGGCCCCAACCTTAATTTGCTGGGGGAACGCGAACCCAATATTTACGGCAAGGTGACCCTGGAGGAAATCAACCAGGATCTTCAGGAAGGCGCCAGGAAAAATGACATTGAACTGAGAATTGTGCAGTCGAATCACGAGGGGGAAATTGTCGAGACCATCCAAAATTCCCGCCACTGGGCCGACGTCTTCATCATCAATCCCGCCGCTTATACCCATACATCGGTTGCCATCCGGGACGCGCTTTCGGCCGTGACCGTACCCACCATCGAGGTTCATCTTTCCAATATTCACGCGAGGGAGGGGTTCCGCCAAGCCTCCCATGTTTCCCCCGTGGCGGCCGGGGTCATTGCCGGGTTCGGAAAAAACAGCTACCTTTTGGCGCTTGAGGCCGCGACGAAGATTGCCCTTCCTGAAAAAAAGAAATAAATAATTCTTTTACCACCAAGGACACCAAGTTCACCAAGGTGTCCAAAAGCATTAAGACTAAGAAATTTTATAAGTCCAATAGTTTTGATCTTTCTTGGTGTCCTTGGTGCCCTTGGTGGTTAAATTGGGGTGTTTCCCTTAAAATAGGCCCATGAAATCCCTTCTCGCGACCCCGCTTTCCGCCGACCGGCTTTGGGAATTTTCCTTTCTTCTTATCGGTTTTTACCTTTTCTTTTTTCCTTGTTGGACCTTTCCGCAGTCCACAGCGGTAGCTCTGGGGGGGGGCTTGGTCCTTCTTCTTTTCCGTTCTGTTCCGCCTGAAACCATTCAAAAACTCGGGAAACCCTGGTTGTTGTTTCTGGTCTACCTCCTCATTTCCACTTGCTGGTCCGCTTCCCCGGGTATGACGCTTCAATCCACCGGATTGGTTTTTATGGGAACCATTCTTTTTGTCATGGGAAGAATCAACACCCCGGAGACCCAGGGAAGAATCGAGGCCGTTTGTTTAGGGCTGGCTTTCTTAGCTTCTTTAATGGCGGTCTATCAATTGATTTATGGATTTGGAAATCTTACCTCCCTTATACCCCGGCTGGCCGGGGAGAATCGTGACATTGTCATGGCCGCCATCCATAACAAACGCGCCACCGGGCCCTTCGCCACCCACGGGGCTTTGGCGGCTTTTTTGATTCTTTTTATCCCTCTTGGGTTCATCCTGCGGAACAACAGCAGGGGAATAAAAAAGAAAGTACTTGGGATCGTCGCCGTGACGCTGGTTCTTGGCCTTCTTTCGACCCAAAGCGTCGGGGCTTTTCTATGCCTTACCCTGGCGGTTCTGGCGGTTTTTTTAAAACGACAATCCCGAGCCGCTCTCGCCGTGGTGATAACGCTGGGAATGGTTGGAATCGGAATTCTGATTTTCGCGCGGGGCATCCAAAGCTGGCTGTTGGCGGCCTTGGGAACGCGGGTCATTCTCTGGAAGGCCTCCCTCGGTTTGTTCATGAACCATCCCTTGTTGGGAACGGGACTTGGAACCTTCGACGAGATTTATCAACAGGCAGGTCTGCCATTGGAAACAGGGGCTAGGTTTACCCATAACCTCTTTCTGCAACTGCTGGTCGAAACGGGTTTGGCGGGGTTTTTGATTTTCATTACCGCCCTGACGAGCGTGGTCCGCCGGATCAAAATCCCCTCACGCTGGGAGGGATGGGGAGTGGGAACGGGTGTGATGGCTTTTTTATTGTTCTCGCTTTTGGATCTGCCCTTCCAAATGCCTGAACTGGTCTGGTTTTTCGCGGTGGTGGCGGCAAGACTTGAACTAAAAACCCAAAGCAAGCTCCAAGACGCCACCCGTCAGCCTTCGGCTGAGGGCGTAAACGAGACTCCAAGTAAGGATTTTTTTGATAGAAACTCAAAGGTCATAAACCAAACAACACAATATGCTTTGTTAAGCATTCTTCTCCTTTCGGGTTTCTGGCCGCCATTCAGGGCCTGGAATTTCGCATTGGTGGCGGGGGTTCTATGGATACTGCTCGGACTATTTCAGCAAAAGTTTGACAAGGTTCCCCTTTGGATTGGAACGGGGGCTTTGTTTCTTGCCTTGAGAGCGTTTTTTTCCCCCTCGGCCCTGGGGACCGTCTGGTTTCTGGAAATGATCGGAATTCTTCTGGCTTTTTACCTGATTCTTCCTTGTTTTGAAAAACCCGAACGTTTTTTACGAGTTTTCTTTTGCCTGGGTCTGGTTTGGGCCCTCAAGGTTTGGTGGGTTCCTTTTCATTACTCCGAACCAGGGATGGGCAACTGGGTCCACTTCCAGTTTTCGGATGTAAAAGACTGGATGATCTTTCCAAACCCCAAGCAGGTTGGGATTTTTCTGGTTCCCTTGGTATTAATTCTTTCGGTGAAACCCCGGGGTCCTGCCAATATTCTTGCCGGGTTGGGCGCCCTGCTGACGATGGCCCGATTGAAGGCCTCAAGTCCCGTCGCGGGCTTGGGTGCCGGAATTTTTTACCGAATCTGGGTTAAAAGCCGTCTTTGGGCCGTTGTTTTTCTTCTGGCCGCGGGCGGGGTTTTGGCTTCCTACCGAATGATGGATCACAGCGCCACCTCGGGCGACCGAATTAATATCTGGAAAGACAGCTGTAAGGTCTGGCTGATGAATCCCGTGATGGGTGTGGGGCCCGGAGCCTTCGCGGGCCTTTACCACCAGGTGAAAACTCCAAGGGCCTCAGGGGTCAGCCGCTACCTCATGGATGCCCAGTATTCC
>JAHFCG010000028.1 GCA_023249615.1 candidate division FCPU426 bacterium
CTTTTTGGACGCTGGAACGGGAATGATCGCGGCGGGCCAACAGCTGGTCCGGAATTTTTTCGCAAACCGCGACAAACTCAAGCGCATCAACGCGACCATCCTGATTTCCCACACCCACCACGACCACATCATGGGACTTCCCTTTTTCCCTCCGTTGTATATAGGAGACTCCGCCCTTTCCATTTTCGGCCCATCGGTTTACGGCCCCGTGGATTCAAAAACCGATTTGAAATATGTCCTTGAGATGATGATGGACCAGATGTTCTTCCCCATTGATTTGAAGGAAACCAACTCCATCAAGAAAATCGCGACCTTAAAGGCTTTCGACCAGGTTTTATTGGCGGAGGGCGGGGAGCCGGAATTGGTGAATTTACAAACCGATTACAAGGCCACCTTTAAGGACAAGGTTATCGTGAGCCAGTACCGGGCCTATAACCATCCCAAGAACGGGACGCTGGTTTACAAGCTGCAATACGCGGGAAAATCCATCGTTTATGCGACGGACATTGAGGGTTACGTGGACGGGGATAGGCGTTTGATCCAGTTTTCCAAGGGGGCGGACGTCCTGATTCATGACGCCCAGTACACGGTGGAGCAGTACACGGGGCCCGTTTCCACCCAGGGTTTCGGCCATTCCACCACCGAAATGGCCTGTTTCGTGGCCAAGGAGGCGGGTGTGAAGCAGTTGGTCCTTTACCACCACGATCCGAACCACGATGACGCGGCGATTGCCAAGAAGGAAGAACACGCAAAAACGTTGTTCACGAACTCCATTTGCGCCTATGAGTGTTTAACCATCTCCGTCTAACCTCCCGATTGAACCACCAAGGGCACCAAGACGGCAAAGAATTTCAAAAGCGGTTTATTTTTCCGAGACATCTTTCGTCGCAGAATTAATGTTTTCCAAGAAAAACAAAGATCCTTCGTTTCACTCAGGATGACGTATTAAAAAATATTAGGGTTAGCTTTCTTGGTGAACCTGGTGCCCTTGGTGGTAAAAAGCTTTAATTCGTTTTGTACTTCTGTATTTTGGCGTGCAGGTCCTGCAGTTCTTCCGCGGTAGGTTCCACCGACAGGCCTTCCATTTCCGAAACCTGGTTGTAAACGTCAAAGAGGATGGACCACAATTCCTCCTGGGAAAACTTCTGTTTGGTCATGAAATACTGAAGAAAAAGCTGAAACCGGATACTGCTTTCATAAAGGTTGATGCACTGGATCCCTGAAAGGTCGGAGCTGACCAGGGAGAAGGACTGCAGGACCGTCTCCACCTCATCGATGACCCTCTTTAACAAGACCCGAAGCTCGATATTCTGGATGGCGTCGTAATAAATCGTGTCAAACTGGTCTTTGGTCAGGGCTTCCCGGGTGGTGTTGTCGTATTTTTTAAAAAGTTCCTTGTAGCTTTTTCCCCCTTCCTGGAGCTTTTGAACCAACCCCACCAAATGAGCCACCTGGGGGAGGAAATTCTTCCGGTCGATTTCCTTGACTGTCGCCAACTCATGGATGTACTGGATGTAATCGTAGGTGCTTCGGGAACAATAGAGGAAGGCCTCGCTGAGGGACGGAATCATCTCATCGGGGGCATTCGCGAGGCGCAATTGGCGGGTGACGCGAACCTCAAAATCCTCGGCGGGTTTCCAGGTCTTCGCGCTCTCCAAAAATTGTTCAGCTGTTATCTCTTCCATATTAGACCCTATTATGAACCACAGGGTACACGGAGTACACAGAGTAAGAATTTTATAAATTTAAAGACTTACTCATTGAACCCTGTGTCCTCTGTGGTTAAACCGCCTTTCTTCTTTGTTTAATTCTTTCTCGTAGCTTCTCAAGAAAAACATAGGGCGGGCGGCCCTGCCCCAGCTGGATTCCCGGTTTGTGGTCGCCATGAAAATCACTTCCGCCGGTGGTCAGTAAATCAAATTCCTCCGCCAGGCGGGTGAACCCCTTTTGCTCCCCGGCGTTGTGATCAGGATGAATCACTTCCAAACCATCCAGTCCCATTTCCGCCAATTCCTTGATTTTTTCCCGAAGGTTCATGCCTTGTAATTTCATTTGAATGGGATGGGCGATGACCGCGACCCCGCCTGATTCATGAATCAGGTCAATGCAATCCTGGGCCGACCACGCGGCCTTGGGGACATAAGCGGGCCCTCCCTTGGTTAAATACTTGTCGAAGGCTTCCGCGTAGGTTTTGACATAGCCCTTGGCTTCCATGGCCTTTGCGATATGGGGCCGGCCCACCTGATTTTTGGCCTGTGAAATTTCCTTCACTTCCTCAAGGGTCAAGGGCATTCCCATCGCCTTTAACCTTTCAAAAATAACCGGGTTTCGTTCCGCGCGGGCTTTTTGAAATTCGATCAGTTTTTCACGGATCGGGCCCTTCACGTCAAAACCGTAACCCAAGATGTGAAGTGTCCCCGGGGAAAATTTCGCGGAAAGTTCCACCCCGGCAATGGCTTCCAACCCCAACCGGTTGGTTTCCTCCACCAGTTCCCCGATGCCGGTCACCGTATCATGATCCGTCAGGGCCACCGCGTCCACGCCCTGGTCCTTGGCCAGACGCGCCAATTCAGTGGGGTTCAAGGTTCCATCGGAATGGTTGGTATGCATATGGAGATCGGCGACTGTTTTCATGGGGTCATTATAGGGGACCAACTTGAAGGGAAAAAATTATAGATAACCCAGTTCCCCAAGCCTCTTAAGGACTTTTTCCACGCTTTCCTCGACGGACTCAGTGTCCGTACGGCAAACCACCTCGGCGTTGAGGGGCGGCTCGTAGGGGTCGTCCACGCCGGTAAAACCCTTGATCTCGCCCGCGGCAGCCTTCTGGTAAAGCCCCTTCAGGTCCCTTTGGGCGCAAATTTCCACGGGGCAGCGGGTATAAACCTCCACGAAATTGCCGATGAGTTTCCGGTTGGCGTCCCGGGCCTCACGGTAGGGGGAAATAACGGAGGCGACCGCCGCAACCCCATGGCGGGTCAAAAGGTTGCAAACAAAACCAACCCGTTTGATGTTTTCATTTCGGTCTTCCTGGCTGAAGCCCAAGCCCTTGGAAAGGTGGGTACGAACGATATCCCCATCCAGAATCTCAACGGGTAAACCCTTTCGTTGAAGCCTCAAAGCCACCCTTTCAGAAATGGTGGATTTTCCGGAACCCGAAAGGCCGGTAAACCAAAGTGTAAAACCTTTTTGTTTTTTTGTTTCGCTCATCCATCTCTCCCTGGGGGGTAGCCACAAACTAACGGCCCCATTTGCATAAGTCAAGCGGACCAGCGGGAGGCTGGAATTTTATCTTGTATGAGGTGTCGCATAGACTTCAAAGTTGGGTTTGAGTAGACTATGCCCTGTTTTTCAGGGAATTTAACTTTGACCACCCCAAGGAGGATTTATGTCCAGCCAGCGCCCTAAAATCACCGTAGTCGGAGCCGGAAACGTGGGAGCATCCTGCGCGGCCTGGATGGCCGAAAGGGACCTGGGTAATATTGTCCTTCTGGATATTCCCGCCACCAAGGACATGCCCAAGGGCAAGGCGCTGGACATGCTTCAGGTCGGTCCTATCTCGGGTTTTAACTCGCGTTTGGTGGGAACCACGGATTACGCTGATACCGCCAACTCCGATATTTGTGTCATCACGGCCGGTGTTCCCCGCAAGCCCGGCATGAGCCGAGAGGACCTGGTGGCCATCAACCAGGGCATTGTCACGGACGTCGCCAAAAAAATCGTCGCTACCTCCCCCAATGTCATTCTCATCGTTGTCACCAACCCCCTGGATACCATGTGCTACGTCGCCTTGAAGGCCTCGGGTCTTCCCAAGCACCGCGTCATTGGCCAAGCGGGCGTTTTGGACTCGGCCCGCATGAGGGCCTTTTTGGCCCAAGCCGCCGACGTGGCGGTTCAGAACGTGACCGCCGCCGTCATTGGTGGGCACGGGGACGAGATGGTGCCCCTGGTGCGCTATTGCAACATCGCGGGCATTCCCATAACAAACATCCTGAAGCCCGAACAAATTACGGCCATTGTGGGGCGCACTCAAAAGGGCGGCGGCGAATTGGTGAACCTGTTGGGTGTTTCCGCCTGGCTGGCTCCCGGCGCGGCGGCTGGATCCATGGTGGAGGCCATTTTGAAGGATTCCAAACTCGTGATCCCCTCCTCCTGCTACCTGGAGGGCGAATACGGTCTGAAGGATATGTACTTCGGGGTCTATTCCAAACTCAGCCGCAAGGGCCTGGAAATGATCATCGAGGTTCCCTTGAACGACGAAGAGAAAATAATGGTCGATAAATCCGCTTCCCTCATCAAAGAGACAATGAAAGCCCTTAAATAAAATCCCCTTTTGCCACCGATAAATGGGATGAATCCGGACAGGTAAAAGGGAAAGATGATTTTTCTTTTTTCCAAATTCCTTACTGATCTAAATCTTGTTTTTTCATCCCTTTTATCCCATTCATCTGTGGCAAAAAAAGGTCTTTCTTTTGTTGGTTCCCGGCTAAAATAGCGCTGTTGCAATTCAATCCAGGAGGCGGCGATGGAAGTTCAATTTACCTTGGTGGGCATTCTGGTTTCAGCTCTGGCTTATTTCTTTTTGGGTTGGGCCTGGCATTCCCCTCTTCTTTTCGTGAAGCCCTGGTCAAAGGAAATGGGTTTCGACAAGATGAGCAAGAAGGAATCCGCCGCGAAGATGAAGGAGATGCCCAAAGCCATGATGGGAAATTTCCTGGCGCTCCTCGTCACGGCTTGGGTCCTCTCCCATGTCATCCAATTCGCGGGCGCGTTCCTGCATAAAACAGGGCCCATCCACGGGGCGATTACCGGATTTTTCATTTGGCTCGGTTTCATTTCCACCACTTTAATGAATACCGTTCTCTGGGAAGGCCGCTCCTTAAAACTTTACTTCATTAATGTCAGCTTCCACTTGGTGGGTTTGATGTTGATGGGGGCCATTCTGGCGGCCTTTTTGAATTAACCTTTTAAAAACATAAAACACCCGTAAGGGCGAACCGCTTGTCCTCCCCGGCCTTAGCCACGGAGGATGCTTTCGCCCTTTTTTTTACGACCCGTACGGTGTTTGTGCGGGGCTTATTTCGCGGTCAGGATTTTTGATGGAGAAGGTACTTTTGAATCTGGTCAAGGTCTTCCTGGTTGATGGCCAACGTTTGAACCCCCGCCCTGTGGACGTTCCTTCCCATTTCAACGAAGGATTCAGTCCTTACGATTTTCGCCAGGAATTTGAGGACGGCCTTGTATTTGGGAAGGTGCAGGCCGATCTCCACCACCGCTCCCATCGTGAAGGGTTCCTGCCCCAAAAGGGCCAACCCGCCCATGGAAATGTCCTTCGTAACCGCGTGATGAAGGGGTGATTTTCGGGATAGTTCCGGCATGTGATCCACGGTGGTTTGCCTGTAATGGGAGTGGTCCAGGATTTTTTTGGAATCCCTGGCGTCCACCAGCCGATAATCCACCTTCAAGGTCGCCACAATGCGCTCGTGCTGGCGCTTTTCCATCCATCCGGTTTTCTTACTCATGTGCCGCCCCGTTTGAAATAAACCCAGGGGGAAAAGATACCAAAGAAGAACGGGAGTTGGAGAAAAAAGAAGTGGTTTTTAAAGGGAAAAAACCGGGTCTAGTGAAGCACGGCAACTTTTCCGGAATGAACAACACTTCCACTTTGAACGCGATAAAGGTAAAGACCGCTTGCAACCGAGGAACCAGCCTGATTTTGAAGGCTCCAGGGGATCTGGTTGATCCCCGAAGTCCCCACCAGATTGGTCTGATAAACCAACTCCCCGGTAACGGAGAAGAGAGCCAGTTGAATCTGCCCGGGTTTAGGAAGATTAACCATAAACTTGATGGATTCCCCGCCCCGGGAAATGCTCGGCGCGGCAGCCACTTTTCCTGCGGCCAGGTCAAATCCAGGGGTCGGGGAAACGGAAGGGGTCGGTGTTGGAAAGGGGGAGTTTTCGTTTTGCGCGTTCATCGGTTTGGCTCTCATCCCTCCAGGGGAATTGCCGCAAGGCGCGACTTGGGAAACCAGAAAAGGCGCCGCCGAAGAGGAGGCGTATTGGTACCCTTGCGCGTCCACCGCGACACCCTGGGGGTTATAACCATTTAAAACACATTGATGGTTGAAAATAAAAGGCGTGTTGGCTGTGGTTTGGGCGTCATATTCCAATAAGGAACTGTTTCCCGTCGATGCCACAAAAAGATTTCCCGTTGTATCCATGGAAAGTTGGGTGGGATAGGAAAGAAACCCGCCGTCAATCACGATTTGCGGTTCCCCAAAAGAATGGTTGCCAGCGTCGTCAAATTCCAAAACCTGGCTGTTATCGTAAACCGATACATATAACCGGTTGCCACTTTTGGCAATTCCCCTCAAGGCGCCGGTAAAGGCCGATGAGGTGATGGTGATGACCGGGTCGAATCCGGTTCCATTCCAGGGAAAGATTTCCACCTGAACGGGGTTTTGTTCCGCCACATAGACATCCCCATTGGTATCCACCGCAACACCCATGGCCAATCCGCCGGTACCAAGATAAGCCGTTTGGTTTCCATTCGAATCGAGCTTCTGAACCACGGAGCCGCCGTAATAACCCACGTAAAGATTTCCCTGAGCGTCAACCGTCAGGCCATAGGGATTGGACAACGCCGGGATGACTCCACCCGCGACCGGCGCCAAGCTTGGCAATTGAAGTTCCTGAATCCTGTCATTTCCCGTATCCGCCACATACAGGATATTACCGCTTACGACCAGATTAGCCATGGCGTTGAAGTTGCCTCCTGGTCCTGACGATACCGACGCCAACACTTGACAGCAAACAGATGTCCCCGCGGGTGTCGCGGTAATTGTTTCCGTGGGTGTCTCGGTCGGGGAACAGGTGGGGGAATCTGTCGCGGTATCCGTAACCATATTCGTTTCAGTCTGGGTCGGTGTAAGCGTGGGCGTCCAGGTCGCGGAATTCGTGGGGGTTTCCGTCGGGCTATCGGTATTTGTATTTGTTTCAGTCTCGGTCGGCGTAAACGTTGGCGTCCAGGTCGGGGTATTGGTGGGGGTAAGGGTGGAGGTATTCGTTGGAGTTCTCGTAAAAGTGTTGGTGCGAGTAAGGGTGTTGGTGGGGGTATTGGTCAAAGTATTCGTGGGTGTGTTGGTAAGGGAATTCGTTGGTGTGTTGCTTGGTGTATAGGTAGGTGTTTTAGTAATGATGGGAGTATCGGTCGGAGTATTTGTGGGTGTATTAGTGGGAGAGTTGGTAAGGGTATTGGTGGGTGTGTTTGTTTTCGTGTTCGTCGTATGACAAGGGGTTGGAGTATTGGTGGGGGTATTGGAAGCGGTATTCGTCGGAGTTTGCGTGTTGATCAACGCGGGGGTATTGGTCACGGTTTTGGTGGCTGTTTTTGTGGGAGTATTGCTGGGTACTGGCGTGAAGCCGCAGGGGGCGATTTGAGAAACGAGGAAGGGTGCCGCGGAAGCCGGGCCGTATAAATAGCCTTGTCCGTCCACCGCGACGCCCTGCGGGCCATAACCCGACAAGCCGCATTGATGGTTGAAAACAAAGGGGGCAAAAGCCGTGGTTTGAGCGTCATATTCCACGAGGGAACTAATTCCCGTCGAGGCCACGTAAAGATTGCCATTTCCGTCCATGGTCAGCTGTGTCGGATTAGAAACAAAACCTCCATCAATCACAATGTGAGGCGCCCCAAAAGCATGGGAGCCAGTGTCGTCCAATTCATAAACCTGGCTGTTGTTGAAATCAGACACATAGAGCCGGTTGCCCCTCTTCACAATCCCCCTTTCGGTTCCGCTAAACATCGGCGACGCGATGGAAATCGCCGGGTCATAACCATTTCCGTTCCAGGGGAATATCTGGACTAGACCAGGGCCTTCTTCAGATACATAGACATCCCCATTCGTGTCCACCGCCACGCCCATGGCAAACCCGGTCGTGGTGAGAGTCGCGAGCAAGGTTCCGCCGGTGTTGAATTTTTGAACCGCCCCAATCCCATAGTACCCAACGTAAAGATTTCCCTGTGAATCCGTCGTCAAACCATAGGGATTGGACGCCCCTGGAATAACCCCGCCGGTTATAGGAGCCAAGCCAGGCAATTGGAGTTCTTGAATCTGGGCGTTTCCGAAATCAGCGACATACAAGATGTTCCCGCTCACGGCGACATTCGCGAGGACATCAAAATTCCCTCCAGGTCCCGACGAGACCGTTCCCGCCAGTTGGCAGCAGATCGGCGTCGCCATTGGAGTGTTCGTAGGTGTTTTGGTGGCGGTATTTGTGGCCGTCTTCGTTTGGGTATTCGTGAGACAAGGTGTGGGGGTAACGGTGGGTGTATTGGTTGGGGTGTTGGTGGCGGTTTTCGTCGGGGTATTCGTTGGGGTTTTTGACCGGGTGTTGGTGGGAGTTAGGGTTGCGGTATTGGTCTTGGTTCCGGTAGGTGTATTGGTTCTGGTTTTGGTCACGGTGTTGGTGGGGGAATTGGTAGGGGTTGCGGTGGGAGTTTTAGTGGCGGTATTTGTGGGTGTTTTAGTCGGGGTGTTGGTTTTAAAGCCAATGGGGGTTTTTGTAGCCGTTTTCGTGGCGGTATTGGTTCTGGTATTCGTGGGAGTCTGGGTGGCGGTTTTTGTGGGGGTCTTAGTGGGAGTCGGTGAGGGGGTTTTAGTGGGGGTATTGGTGGCGGTTTTGGTCCTTGTTTTTGTAAAGGTGTTCGTCTTGGTTCCCGTCGGGGTGTTGGTCGCTGTTTTGGAAGGTGTTTTAGTAGGGGTATTGGTTGGGGTGTTGGTGGCTGTTTTGGAAGGCGTTTTGGTAGGGGTATTGGTTGAGGTATTTACCGCGGTGTTGGTAATACAGGGGGTTGGAGTTGCCGTGGCTGTGTTGATAGGGGTGTTGGTCGGAGTGGGAGTTGGGGTTTTGGTGGGCACGGGAGTCGGGTCGGCGAATGGCGTATTGGTGGCGGTGTTGGTCGGGGTTTTTGTGGGGGAATTCGTCGGTGTTGAAATGGGCGTGATCACCGAGGCACAAATGCTCGCGTAAACTGAGATCGTATAGTTGGACGCTTCGGAACCCGAACCGATAGCCGCGGGCATCGCTCCATTTCCATAGGCATGAGGAAATTCCGAAAGATAAAGTTGCCCAGGAGCCGGATCATAGTTAAGACAAGTTCCGCTGGTTTGAAAGCACAACCAAAAATTAACAGGAATATTGAAAACATTCCATCCCGCGGCAACCGCCTTAGTGGTTCCAGCTTGGATCAAGGCGGAAGGATATCCACCTCCATCCGCGTAAATTCCAACATTTGCCGTTCCAGCAACGGGAACATACAAGGTAATGGAGTTAATCACCCGTTGATCAGGAACATAAGCCTGAATTCCCCAAATGCCACTGCCGCATACCTGGGACCCTCCGGCCAAATTGTAACCAACCAGGCATTGAGTAGGTACGGGCGTCCAAGTAAAGGTAGGGGTCCCGGTGAGGTTAGGGGTCCAGGTGGGTGTGGGGGTCAAGGTAGGTGTGGGGGTCCCGGTGGGGGTGGTGGTCATAATCGGGAAGGTGTTGGGACAAACATCGAATTTTTCGACCAGGGAATTCTTTAAGTCGGCGACATACATGGAACTATTCCCAAAGGCGATGCCCTCAGTACCATTAAAAGCCTGGTTGCCTCCCTGAAGGCCACCCAGGACATTTCCATTCATATCAAATATCGCCAAGGACCCAAAACTGTCGGTCACATAAACCAGGTTATTGGGGCCCACGGCGACAAACTCCACCGATTGAAGATAGGTTCCTTGGGTAGCGTCCCATTGGGTGGTTTGGTTTCCGGTTGCCACATTGAACACTTTTATGAATCCCGTGCCAAAATCCGCCACATAAGCTTTCCCATAAGAATCCAAGGCCACACCCACAGGTTCTTCAAAGGTTCCGTTTAAAATCGAAACATTGGTGGTTCCAGGAACATTTTGTATGATTGGACCCACCGATTGGCTGAACACCTCAACCCTTTGGTTGACCATATCCGCCACCAAAACCGTTGTCGCGGCGCTATTGACCGCTATCCCTGCGGGGCCAAGGAATTGTCCAAGGACACTGCCCCCATAAGCCAACGGACTTCCAAGGCCTCCCAGTTTTCCCATTATTTGGCCCTGTTGGTTAAATATATCGACTTCATCCTGCGCCATATCCGTCACATAAATAAGGTTGTTCCCATTCACCGAAATTCCCATGGGCTGGTTCATGGTCCCGGTTCCCAAAGGCGCGACTGGATTGCCCGATGAATTAAAGACATCAATCTGGCCTGTGGATTGGTCGGCCACATAACAATTACCCGAATTGTCCAGGGCGATCCCATAGGGCTGCGCGGCGGTTAAGGATCCTGTTTGAGGGCAAGGAATGACAGTGGGCGTTACCGAGGGGGTTGCGGTGGGAGTTATTGGAAAAGGTTTAAAATAAACCATGACCCGGTTACGATTCGCCTCAACCGCGTATAAATTATCATCATCATCAAAAAGACAAGAACCGGTAATCGGCCCGTAATCTTGCAATTTGCCAATGGGAGTATCGCCCATCCTTGGATTTGAAAAAATAACAGGAAATCGGAATCCACCCTGGCCATTCATGCCCACCACCATCCGGCTGTCATCCGAATTAAAGGCCGGTGAAAAGGGCGCGTTCATTGCCTCCCCATTGGCGGGAACATTGCCGGTTAAAACATTAAAGGAAGTTCTCCCAAATAGCCCATCGGGCGGGATGGCCGGGTTCCCAAATTGGACCATTCCGGTGGAATTAGCCAGGGCCGCCGCGGCATCTAATGTGCTTTTATTCCAACGCAACATCCGGCCATTTCCTTGGGTTTCCAGGGAATAATCCGAAACAAAAAGGTCCCCATGGTGATCCAAAACCACCGCTCCCGGTACATTGAGCGCGTAGCGCGAAACAGCCCCTCCAACACATCCGCACCCATTAATTCCGGCATAGGGAGTATAGACTCCGTTTCCGTTGCAACCCTTGGAGGTGGCGTCGGGTTGTCCAAGAATAATATCCACGGTTGGATTGGTAATTGGGTTTCGTATCCGGAAAATACGGCTATTGATGGTATCCGTGGCCCACAGATAGGTCCCTTCCGGATCTACCGCGATGGAATCCACGCGAAAGTTAAAACTCACGGTTCCCCCACCCAACAAGGGAAGGGTTGACGGCAGGGTGTGGCTTGGAGTCGCGCCATTGGTAAGCGGCAGATCAAAAACCACGATCGTCTGGCCCTTGAAAACCGCGAAAAGATGCCCCGCCTTGTCACTTTTGATTGCGCCATAGGTATTACCGAGATAGTGAAAAGGATCGCTTGTTCCCGCGTGCCCATCCGCGGGAGCGCCATTATTTACACCCATGGGGCCGCTTGGGGGCATGGCCCAAAAATGAATCCCCATATGGTCCCCCACGATAATCTGGGTCACGGCTCCCGGCGCGGTTGCCGCGACCACCGCCACGCTTCCCGGGGAAGCGAGACCGATCCCGCTAAAAAGATTTCCCTGATTGAATTGGTCCGGTCGGAATATTTGGAGATCCGCGTCATGGGCCACACCCGCCTGATAGGGTGGGATGGGGGCGGGATAACGCCAGATGTCCGCCACAGACGTAACAGGGGGAACATAAACATTCCCCAATTGGTCAACACCCACCCCGCCGGTTGGGCCACATACCAGCCAGGAAGAGGTACTGCTGTAGTTGTCGGAAAGGATGTAACCTTTTTCTCCCGCCACGATTCCATTTCCCCCCACTCCTGTTCCCCCGGCACATCCGGAACCCGGGGCTCCAGCGGTCGCGGGAAGATCGTGACCCAATACTTTTAGAGGGGTAACCACGGGAGGGTCTGTCACTGCGGGTGGAAAATTGAAATTGAGAAGGATGATTTGATTATTCGAATAATCGGTTACCCAAAGACCACCCGTACCACCGGCGGCGACCGGCGTATCCCATTCCAAGCCGATGGCGGTACCCACATATTGGTTGTAGGCCAGAACATAGGGTTGCCCGTTCGTATAAGTAGGTTGGCCACCGGGGATCGGGTTGGGAGTGGGTCGAAAAACAAGGACGGGTCCAACCCCCACATAAACATTTCCTTGATCGTCCACCCGCACCGAGTTGGGTGAATTTATCGCGGCATTGGGACCCAAACCCTGTCCATTATTGGAAGTGAAACTGGCTTGTCCCAGGACCACATCGGCGGTCGCCTTCGGGATGTTGTTGTTGGCCGGATCAGCGGGAAAGCGGAGAACCCTATAATTGGTCGCATCAGCCACCCATAAGTTGCCCCATTTATCGGTGCCCACCCCGGCCCCGCCCGCCGCCCCTTCAAAAAAACCAACTGTTGAGGCGGTTGGTGGGGGCGGATTCCCGGTATAAGCATCGCCATTAAAATCATGGTGATTCGGGGGGGTTTGATTGTACCAATAGGAATTAAAATCCGGTTGTCCCCAAACCTGGGAAGCCGCAACTCTTGTGGTTCCACCGCTTGAAAGATTTGCCTGGATATCCGCCCAGTCATAACGCAAGACCCGGTTGTTGTAATAATCAGGGACATAGAGGTTCCCTTGAGGGTCGACCGCCATGCTTGCGGTGGATCCTCCCTCGATCGAATGCTGAAAAAACCATAAACTGCCCAAGGTCGAAGCGGTTGGGGCGGGCCAGGTGGGAAAATTCTGCCAGTTGGAATCCCCGTTGTCGGCCGAATGGTTGAAATCGGGTTGGCCTATGACGATCTGGGCACCTTGTCCGGGGGTCAAATTGTCCAGGGTCATTCCAAGGATGCGGTTGTTAGCGACATCCCAACAATAGAGGATATGGTGGAGGGCATCGCACACCTGCCCGCTAATTCCTGCCACCTTATTCTGGACCGCCTCACCACCCGCAATTTGGCCGAAAGCCGAATCAAGAACACCATTATCGGCATGACCCAGAATCCGATCGGCCCAAAGGTCGCCGGAGACGCCTCGAGTGGCTTGAGAGAGAGAGAGAGCCGGAAATGACAAAAACAGGGCGGCGAGAAGGGCCGTCTTAAAACAAACTGGATGATTGGAAAAACTTTGGTTCATGGAAATTTCAGTTTCCTTTTTTCATTTCAAAAAACCCAATCCCACTTCAATGGAGTTAGGAAACAATGGGTTTACCGTTACCTTTACTAGACGTTGGAACTTTATAAATATTCCAGAAATTATTACATTTATTAAAAAATTAAACCGCCCAAACAATGGCCGAAATCGGGTTTATCGCTAAAGGACGCTTAAACCCGCGGGAGAACCTTATTGAATCCTGATATTTTTGTGTTGAATGAAGGAACCGGAGCGGACTTCAATTTGGTAATAACCGGCGGGCGCGGGTTTTCCGTTGGTGAGCCGTCCATCCCACTCGAAAACCCAATTTCCCTTGCCCAATAAACCCCTATATAAGCCCACCAATTCCATTCCCTTTAAATCCAAAACCCGGACGCTCAAAACACCGGACTTGGATTGGCCAATCGCCACCGAGAGAAGTGAGAAATTTCGGGAAGGATTTTGATCAGCGTTAAAAGGAACAACCGGCTTTTGGGTTAAAAGAGCCTCCGGAATTCGGGACCCCACGGCCATTTCCGGGCCGGTGGATTTTCCGGCAGACGTTGGTTTCTCTTCCGCTTTGGAGGATGTGGATTCCCCAACCTCCGAGTGTCGCGCCACTCTTTTAATTTTCGATGGGGTTGTGTTTCCCGTGTTTTTTTCCTTTTCCAAACTCAAAGGCGCGACAGCCTTGGGTTGAAACATTCCGGAAAGAAGATGGTGGATGGAATCATTTTTGGAATAACCCCACCACAACAGGGCGGCAATTCCAATGGCGACGGCAAAAAGGGACAAGGAAGGGCCCAACCAGGGACCAGCGCCCTTGGAAGCGATAAAATTCCCCGGCGGATCCGGCCAACGCGGTTTTGGTTCGGGAAACCCATAGCTGAAATAAGCCTCCTTCGCGGCCGCTTCAAACGCGAGAGCGGCTTCGTCGGAATTCAGGAGGGCTTCGCTCAAGGCATCCTGCTCCACATCGGTCAAATCCGCCTGAAAATATTTTTCCACTAAATCAAGCATGGGTTCCTTCCCTTAAAGCGCCCATCACCAGTTGTTTGAGCGCTTCCTTACAGCGGGACAACCGGGACATCACGGTCCCGATGGGGATTTTCAATGTTTTGGCGATCACCGCGTAACTTTTATCTTCCTCGTCCCGCAAACGTAAAAGGCCCCGGCAGGGATCCCCCAACAATTCCCTCTGGGCCTCAACGATCTGCATCAAACGGTGTTTTTCCTCGTCCTCCTCTTTTTTAAATTCATGGGCAACCGATGAGGATCCGGCCAATCCCTCCAGTTCCTCCTCCAGATGGACTATCTGGCGTTGGCGCTTCCGGATCCGGTCGTAGCAAAGGTTCATGCAGATTCGGAAAAGCCAATGGAAAAGACTGGACCTGAATTCAAACTCCGAAAGTTTTTTAAAGGCCGCCATGAAAGCCTCCTGGGCTACGTCCTCGGCCTCCGGATCGTTGTAACCCAGGATGTAGTGGCAGGCCTTGCAGAGGCGGTCCCGGTAGGTGAGAAAGAAAAAGCGTTCCGCTTCCGGATCCTTGGCCAGGAGTTTTTGAACCAGTTCGCGGTCTTCCAAAATGGAAACTCCTCCAAGAGTTCATCGGTTTAATACTAGACGTAAAAAGGGCGGTTTTATTCCCTTCGGAAAAGGCCCCTGGCGGATTTGAGGGAAAAAGCCCTTTTTTAAATCCATATGCGTGGGTTTACCGGGGGAACCGGGAAAAGAAATTGTATCTGTCTTCAGGGAATTTTTGTCCGCTATTTTTGTTCCTTGTATTTATCAAGCCAGAGGGCAAGACCCTTGTTGTCGGGCCTTAATTTCAGGACCGATTCAAAACACTGGATCGCGTAGATTTTCCGCCCCAACTTGGCGTAGACATTCCCCATATCCCACCAGGCCGTGACATCATTCGGGTCCTGCCGGACACCTTCCTGGTAAAGTTTCAGGGCGTCCTGGAGATGCCCCTGGGCCTCCAGCATTTCCCCCTGGGAGGTAAAGTCGGAGGGAATATTAAAATGGAGGGTTAGCCGGTCCTTGTCCGATGCCCCGTTGTCAAGCTTCGGCGCGCTTCCTATAAAATTTCCGGACGGCGTTTCAAGACTTGTTTTTTCCCGGCTCGAAACCTTCTCAAACACGGTTACGGGCTGGGGGTTATTTCGCAAATTCTGATTTTGGTTATTTTCCGTGGACCCTTGCGGGAAGGACATGTTGACCTCCCCCTGTTTTGAGGACTTACCCGCTTTCGCGCCCGCCGGATTTTCCTTTCCTGATTTTTCCAGGGGCTTATCCTCTTTTGATATTTCCCCCGCCGGGGAAACCTGGCCCTTGTCGAAACCCTCACGATGGGGTTTCGCGGGTTCTCCCATCCCTTCTATTTCGGAGGTTTCTTTAAGGGTAACGCGGGTTTTAAAAGGTGACTCGAAGGAATAGGTGACGCTAAACCGATGGGAATCACCCAATTTTCCGGAGGGAAGATAAGCGTAATCCAGCCGAAAACCCGATAAATCCACACCCCCGCCAAGGGTAAGGCCGGACAAATCCCCGTAACCACTTTCGTTGGTCGAGGTTTGATATCCCGCCCGAATAAAGTAACGAGCGCGGAAGGAAACCTCCGTACCCGCTTGAAAATAATTCCTCGCGTCGGATTGAACCGAACCCCCGAGAGCCGCCAAAATTCCCGTGCCTGGATTCAATTCGGTTTCCCAGGAAACTCCGCCCCGAAAAGTGTAAACCAGCGGACCCGCCGATGAGCTCCAACCCCCGTTGATGTAATCCAAACCGATTTTTACGCCTCTTGTGGGATTGATGAGAACCCCAAAATCGGGGGTGAGGTAGGAATATCCCGTTCCTGACAGGGTCTGTTGTTCTCCCCGAAGGCCCAGCCCGAGGGAAACTTCCTCAATTAATTTCAAGCCGCAACCGGCCTGGAAAAAGATCCGGTCGGCCCCGTAGCCGGGGGCGAGGGATCCGGACAAATCCCTGCCCTCCATCGAACCGTATCCATGGTAACTGCCGGCGAACCCCGCCCCGATCCCGTTTCCCATCGGCAACCCAACCGCGACGGTTTCCTGGAAGGAATCGGCCCAACTGAGGTCGCTAAAAAAGGACGCTTCCCCCCTCGGGAGGAACCTTAATCCCGCCGGATTGGAAAAAAGTGCCGACGCGTCATCCGCGATTCCCGTAAAGGCGGATCCCATCGCGGCAACCCGGGCGGAAAGGTTCTGGAAATTAACGGGATTCATTGAAGGGGAGGTGGTGTAAAAAGTTTGAACCGGTTGGCCTAAAATTGGAACGAAAGAGGCCAGAAAAAAAAATACGGCCAGCCACCCGCCTCCCGAAATAAAGCGCATCCTTGTCTTTCCCAGATTTTCGTTCATTTTTGGCTCAATGGATCACGGCAAATTTTTTGGTTTTCATTCTTGCGTGCTTTCCTGAGTCGTAATTCAGGGCGACGGAATAAAAATAAACCCCGGAAGACAACCCCGAAATGGCGAAAGTGGTGATTTGAACCCCCGGGGGTTTTTGATCTGTGATTTTCGCCGACAATTCCCCATTCTGGTTCCATAGGCTTAATTCCATGGCACCCGATTCCGCCATGTTATAGGAAAGAGTGGCCTGATCACCCCTGGCCGGGGAGGGATAAATAAAGCAATTCCCTTGATCGGGTGGGTTGGCTCCGTTGTACGAAGGCGTCGGGGTCGGGAAATTAAATAAGGGACAGGGGCCTATTTTCAAGACTTCCCAGGGGCCGGCCCCGAAAACATCATTGGCTCCCTCATAAATTGTCCCCATCCCGTCTACCGCCACGCCGTGAGGACTCATTGATCCGTTTGAGCATTGGTGATGGAAAGAAAAGACGCTCGGGGCCGGAGAAAGGTTTCCGTTAAGCACCACAACTTCTCCGTTTCCAGTACAGGCGACATATAAATTATTTAGGCTGTCCATCGCGATTTGATCGGGATAACTGAGGTAAGTAATGTCAACAACCGTTTGTGGAAGGCTAAAATTATAGGCTGTTGCCGGCCCCGACTGATCCAACTCCAAAATCTGATGGTTGTCATAGTCCGACACAAATAATTTATTTCCCCGCTTGAGGAGGCCCCGAGGGGAGGCCGATGGGTACAAATTGAGGGTAACCGGAATTCCATAACTATTGGGCGGGGTAAAGGGAAAGACCAGTATTTTAACAAGGGGATCTTCAATGCTCGCGTAAACATCCCCGTTGGAATCCACCACCACCCCCATAACAGGGCCAGCCGTCGCCATCGTGGCGGTAACAGCCCCGCTGGTTAGGTCAATTTTATTCACCTGATAACCACCATAATTTCCTACATAAAGAAACCCATCCCCCCCCATCGCCAGGGATTCCGGTTGAAGTAAACCACTAATAACCCCCGCGGGAACCAACCCGGGCAATAAAAATTTTTGAACCTGATTATTCATGTTATCGGCGACGCAAAGAGTTGTTCCCGAGTTGTTGACGGAAAGATTTCCCAAGATATAAAAATTGCCGCCAGTCCCTCCGGTAATGGTCTGGGCAAATTGACAGCAATCAGGGGTTGCGGTGGGGGTGGCTTGGGCCGAAACCAAAGACGGGTGAGAAATGGGGCCTAAAAAAAAGAATAAAAATAAAAATCTTTTCATTGAATAGACCTTAAACCGTCAAATTAAAATTTAATAGGAAGCATTACTAAACGATATGTTCGGGATTTTTTCAAGAAAAATGGGAAGGTGATTATTAAAAAAAACAGCTCGATTTCCTCAAAATAAAAAAATTAAGCTGTCATAAAGGAAAAGGGCATTAAAACCCTTTTATTTTTTGGAAGTTACATGTTCCCGATAACGGCGGTGGCGAATTCCGAGCACTTCACTTCCTTCGCCCCTTCCATCAGCCGCGCGAAGTCGTAGGTGACGACCTTTTGCGCGATGGTTTTCTCGATGGCCTTCAGGATCAAATCGGCCGCTTCCTGCCAACCCATGTGCTCGAGCATCATGACTCCGGAAATAACCACCGACCCCGGATTTACCTTGTCCAGATTGGCGTATTTGGGGGCGGTACCGTGGGTGGCCTCGAAAATAGCGTGGCCGGTGACATAGTTGATGTTGCCGCCGGGAGCGATACCGATTCCGCCGACCTGGGCCGCCAGGGCGTCCGAGAGGTAATCCCCGTTCAGGTTTAGGGTGGCGATGACGTCAAATTCCTCGGCGCGGGTGAGAGTCTGCTGGAGGGTGATATCGGCGATGGCGTCCTTTACCAGCACCTGGCCCGCGGGCGGTTTGCCTCCGCAATCGTCCCAGCCAATGGCTTTGCCCTGGAATTCCTTCTTGACGAGGGCGTAGCCCCAGTCGCGGAAGGCGCCTTCGGTGAACTTCATGATGTTGCCCTTATGCACAAAGGTCACGCTCTTGCGCTTATGTTTGATGGCGAATTCCAAAGCCGCGCGCACCAGGCGCTCCGTTCCCTCGCGGGAAACGGGCTTGATGCCGATTCCGGAGGTTTGGGGGAAACGTATTTTCTTGACACCCATTTCCTTCTGGAGAAATTCAATAATCTTTTTCGCCTCGGGGGTTTCAGCCTGCCACTCGATGCCCGCGTAAATGTCCTCGGTGTTCTCGCGGAAAATGACCATATCCACCTTTTCGGGAGCCTTCACCGGCGAGGGAACTCCCTTGAAATAACGGACGGGACGAAGACACACATAAAGATCCAGTAATTGACGCAGAGCCACATTGAGGGAACGGATTCCTCCTCCCACGGGGGTCGTTAGGGGACCCTTGATGCCCACCAGAAATTCCTTAAACGCCTCCACCGTGTCATCCGGAAGCCAGTTCTGGAACTTGTCAAAAGCGGTCTGGCCCGCGTAAACCTCAAACCATGAAATTTTCCTTTTTCCTTTATAAGCCTTCTCGACAGCCGCGTCAAAAACGCGGACGGAAGCACGCCAGATATCGGGGCCTGTTCCGTCACCCTCGATAAAGGGAAGAATGGGGTTGTCGGGAACTTTTAAAACCCCGTTTTGAATGGTCACTTTTTCGCCCTTGGGGGGTTTGACGTTTTGATAGGTATAGGACACGAAAGACTCCCTTAATGAAATAATTTTGAAATTTTGGTGTGGCGGAAGGCAGTTTAAAACGGGGTCCCCGGGCCGTCAAGGAACCTTCCGCGCGGCGAAACAGCTAAAGTGATTGGCAAGGGTTCAAAACTTGTAGCCGTTTTTTGAAAATTCAGACCGGGGGGTGGAGTTTGTCATCCGCCCCGACAGCTTTAGGAAAGGTTTTTAAAATTCCCGGCTTTAAGCCCGTATTTCTTCATTTTTCGCTGAAGCGTCTTCAGGCTTAGTCCCGATTGTTTTACCGCTTCAACCAACCGGCCCTTTGACTTGGTCAAGGTATCCACCAGATAGGTTTTTTCGGTAATGCTTAAAAGTTCCTCAAGTTTTTCCGTTTTGGGGGCGCAAATATCAACCTCCAACTTTTCAATCTCCGGTCCCTTGGCCATCAGGCAGGCCCGTTCGATCTGGGTTTCAAGCTCACGGAAATTTCCCGGCCATCCGTAGGTCATAAGCTGGCACATGGCCCCAGGACCGAGTTTCTCGGCGGGGGATCCGGTCAAAACCCTGAAGGTCTCGATGAAATGCTGGGCCAAAAAGGGAAGATCCTGCTTTCGGTCCCTCAAGGGGGGAAGCCGTAACACGCGGGAAGCGAACCGGTTGTAAAAATCCAGCCCGAGAACTTCCTGATGGACCAGTTGGAGGATATCCAGGCTCGTTGCCGCCACCACACGGGGCTGTTGGTCACCCGCCGGATGGCTGAGTTTTTCGGCAAGCTTCCTTTGGTTGGCCTCGCCCAAATGGCAGATGCTGTCCAGGTAAAGGGTGCCGCCCGCGGATTTTTCCCAGGCCCCGCCCTCCCCGAACAAGCCATCACAGCAATCCCCCGAGGGTTTATCCACACAGTGAAAAACACGGAAAGGTCCCTCCGCCCTTTTACTGCGCTGGTGCAGGGCCCGCGCGAAGGATTTTTTTCCGGTTCCCTTTTCCCCCTGAAGCAAAACAGGCCAGCCGTCCTCCGCCCATTGGGACATCTGCTCGAAAACCAGGCCGAAGGTCTTGTCACGGCTTGAGATTTTTCCCGCGTTTCTCGTTAAGGGTCCGCCCTTGGAAAGAGGGGTGATATCCTTGACCACTTCCACGGCGTATTCGATTTTTTGGGAGGAGGAATGGATCGGAAAGGCCGAAACCTCAAAATCGCGGTTGGAGCCGTTCACCTCGATGGTGCAATAGGAAATCTGCGGGAGGCCGTTTTCAAAGATATTCTTGATCCCGCAAAAGAAGCATTTTTCCTTGAACCCGTAAAAAGCCCGGAAGCAATTCCGGCCCCTCAGCTGGTTCAGGTCCACCCCGAGATTTTTCAGGGAAGTCTGGTTGGTGTAGACCACTCGGAATTGCGAATCAATGACCTTGACCGATTCGGGCATCCCATCCAAAAGGTTTTGAAGAAAAGGCGCCTTGGTATAAAGGGCGGGCGGGCGGAAACGGCGCGGTGACATCAGTCGGCCTTGTTCCCGTTTTGGGTTTTAAGCGTCATAAACAACTCCCGATTCCGGAGGTTAATTCTTGACGAAAGGGGAACCCGCCGTTGTGGTGGCGCCGTCCAATTTTACCGCGGGTTTTTCAACGGGAGAAGAAAGGTGTTTCATCCTTTTTTTGCTTTCCAGCAAATCCTTCCGGATCTGGGCAAGCTGGTCCGCCAAGGCCTGCTCCTCGCCGAAGACCTCAATGGCCTTTTCGAGAAGTTTCAGGGTTTCCAGTTGGTAGGAGGATTCTTTCTGGAGTATCCCCGAGAGTTCATGGGAGGAATCCCCCAAGGCACCGCTAAGGTTCAGGGTGACGGGAATTCCCGTCAGGTCGAATAGGGTCTTGACCAGGGTCCGGTAATGCCCCTGGGCCATGGAAAGAAGCTGCCAAACCGCTTTGATGGAATTTTCGTCATCATGCCCCACATTGGCGGTGGCTCCTGCGAGATAAATGACCCGCTGGTAGCAAATTTCAAGAATTTGAAAAAGAATGGCGGTTTTACGGAGGGTAATTTTACTGATGTGGGTTTTATTGTTCAGCAGGGTCTTCACTTCCTTGACTTTGGCCTCACATTGGTCCAAAAGCTCGCGGTTGGCCCTGGCATCCCGGGGACTGATTCGAAGGGCCCTTCCGGCCAGATGCGTGACGTCTTGGTCCAGGCGGTCCACCGTCTCAATCAGTTGAAATAAGGAAAAATAGAAATTCATGGTTCCGCTCCTTAAAATAAGTAGGCCAAATTCAATCTTGAATGAATAGTATGGTTAAATCGTAAAGTTTAAAGAGTATACCTCTTGTACCTAACTTAAGTTACGAAATTTGCAAATAACCGTAAAAAAACAAGTAAATAAGCCATTATTAACGACCAAGAGGGCTGCCCATTAAATAATTTATGGCCATTATTGTCCCCCCGAAGTCACTAATTAAACACTTATTGTTCCAAGACAAGGGTTTCCTGGAATTTTAATCCTCAACCCCCGGAAGGCCCCGGCCTTGCCTTCCCGGTACCCTTTCCGGATGATGTCCCAAATTCCAACCAGGAGAAAACCCATGTTAAAAGAAGGTCAAAAGGCGCCCAGCTTTACTTTGGACGACGACCATAACCAAAAGGTGTCCTTGAAGGATTTCGCGGGGAAAGAAGTAGTTCTTTATTTCTACCCCAAGGACATGACCCCGGGCTGTACCCAGGAAGCCTGCGATTTTCGGGATAACTGGGCGGCCGTTAAGAAATCCGGCGCGGTGGTATTGGGTATCAGCGCGGACCCGGTTAAAAAACACGAGGCCTTTAAGAAAAAATACAAATTGCCCTTCACCCTTCTCTCGGACGAAGGCAAAAAAATAATCAAGTCCTACGGGGTCTGGAAAAAGAAAAAATTCATGGGACGGGAATTCATGGGGATCATCCGGTCAACCTTCCTGATCGACGGGAAGGGGAAAATCAGGAAAATATGGTCGCCGGTGAGTGTTAAGGTCCACGTTAAGGAGGTTTTGGAAAATCTATAAGGTTTGATCTTTTGTAGGGGCGCGATTTATCGCGCCCAGGACGCCATGAATGGCGCCACTACAGGTTAGAAATGACTAACTAGACTTCTCCCTCTTCCGGTCTTTTTCGCCTGGGATCCGTGATGGGAACATAATCCAGTTTCACATCCCCGTAAACCGAGCACTGGCACGCCAGACGGCAATGGGAAGGCGCCTTGATCGTTTTCAAGGTTTGAGCTTCCCTTTCCTCCGGCGGGGATAAATTTTCCATCCCCTCCAGTACCTCCACCATGCAGGTGGTACAAACCGCCCTTTCACAGCGGTAGCGGATGGGTAAGTCGTACCGAAAAGTGGCGTCGACCAGGGTGTCGTCATGATCCACCTCGCAAACCTGGCCCGTTTTGGGAAATTCGATTTTAATTTTTTTGACCGGCTCCGACATTTTATGGGGTCCTTGAATTTTGACCCGGCTATAATAACCTCAAAGTGTTTAAAAGGGTGAACTGCCCCAATAGCCTTTGGCTCAGGACGATAAAATCTTCGGGTTCGCCTCATCAATTTTTTCTAAAGGAATACCATGGCTTTTTTACGATTCGTTCATTTGTTCGGGTTCATTTTCTGGTATGGAACACTTCTTTATTTCACCTTTATCCAGGCGCCCCTTCTTTTTAAAACGCTTCCCCGCGAGATGTTCGGCCTCGTCCAAAGCAAACTCTTTCCCGCCTATTACCTGATCAGCTATGTTTGCGGAACCACATTGATTTTTACCTACCACCTGCTCCACCCCCTGAAAAATTACGAGACCCAGGACTGCGTCAAGATCACCGCGCTTTTCCTGATGCTGATTTTTTCACTGGGACAGGGCCTTTGGATAGGTCCTAAGGTCGCCCAATTGAGGATTGAACGACAGGCCGCCGAAGAGGCGAAAGACACGGCAAAAGTGGATTCATTACGGGGGGAGTTTGGGAAAGCCCACGGAATTTCCAGCCTGCTTAATCTTCTCGTGATTCTGTCCGGCACGGTTTATTTTTTCTATTTATTCCGCGAGTTCCATCATCCCGCTTCAATTAAAAATTTACTCGGTTTATAAGAAAAACCTTGGTGTTCCTTCGGGGTTAGTCTGAAATGATTTATACAACTCGAAATTCCTAATCCTTTGGGGTCCAATTAGGATATTTACGCCGGGCCGCCTCAAACTTGGCCGAGGTGCTTTTTCGCTTTAGATGATAGGCCAGGACCTGGCGGTCCGCCCCAAAAGGCTCATCCCTCCTCCCCGTTTCCGGCGGGGTATGCGCCTCAGCCAATCGGTCCAACTCCAAGGGATTTTTAAGGAATTTTTTTATCAACGAAATCCTCTTGCCGGTCGGGGTAATTTTTATCGTATAACCCCTTTTGGTTTTCCGCAGGGATTTGGCGTCCCCTGTGAAAACGCGGTCATCCCCCTCAAAATTGCGGTAATGAATCCGGACGGCGTCCGCCCCGGGGTCAAAATTTCCCCTGAAATTAGGCAAAGGCGAGGAATTCGAAAGTGCCCCCAAATTCGCTCCCGCGACGGACGCGTCATACCGGGGGCATTGGGAATTGGGACATCTAGGTCCTTTAAAACTCGACTTGGCCCCTTTGCTCCTGCATTCAGGACATATCCCATTGGGGGCGCTGACGGCCTTTTGGATTTTTCCAAGAAGGGAGGAAATTCCCGCCCAAAAAAGAAAAGCGGAGATGATCCAATACCAATAGGGATTTTTCTGCCCCAGGGAGATATAAATCAACAGCCCGGGAAGGCCCAATCCCCAAAAAAGATTATTAAACACGCCTTTCATCGCATCCTCCTTTTAGGGGGTTCAAAGGGACGGCCAGTACAACGCCAACTGCAGCTTTAGCTGCAGTTGCTTCCATCACGCCCATCCACAGGTGGTCCCTCTCTCCCACGAGGCTGCTTAGACCACTGCTTTTGGGATTGGGGAGAAAGCCCTTTCGGGCCTGGCGGCCGTCCCCTTGAACCC
>JAHFCG010000133.1 GCA_023249615.1 candidate division FCPU426 bacterium
CTGCCGTGGATAAGGACAGAGGTTGAAATCGCAGGGACCGCAATCCAGGAAGTGTTGAAGATAGCGGTGGCGGATGTCCTGGGGTTTTGTCCAACTCATGCCCCAGTGCGGCCCGCAAATCGTGAGACTTTTGGTCCCGAAAGCCTGGGCCATGTGCTGGGGCGTTCCGTCGTTCCCTATCAATAAATCCAGCCCCGAAATAAAGGCCGCCGACTCCAACAAGCCCCCCTCCGGCTTGACCAAAACCTTGGCCTCTATTCCCCAGCGGATTTCGTCCAAAACAGCCTTGTCCTGGGGCCCGCCCAAAAGGATCGCTTTAACCCCCCAATGGTCGTGAATCATCGCGGCCAATCTCCTCCAGTAGTCCGCGGGCCAGCGCTTGGAGGACCACAAACCCGTCGGGTTCAGGCCTATTTTGTATCTCAGTTTTCCGTCCTTTTCCAGGTCCTCAAAATTTTCCTCAGCGGACTTTTTTTCCGAAGAGTTGAGAAAAATTTCGGTCTGGTTCCCGTTATCCGGCACTCCCAGGGCCCGGACAATGTCCAGGTTCACCTCCGCCTGGTATTTGCGGACCTTGTTTTTTGGGATCTTGTGAGTAAAGGCCCATTTTCTGAACCGAAAAGCGTAGCCGGCTCTTAAGGGGGCCCCGGTGGCAAGGGTCAACCAGGCGGAACGGGGTTCGGCGGCCAGGTCCAAAACCCATTCATAATTTTCATTTCGAAGGCCGTGGATAAAAACGGATTTTTCAGCGAATGGCGCGGTTTTTTCGGGGTGGATCAAGAGGCGGTGGACGAGCGGGTTGTGGCGCAGGATGGGAGCGCAGAAAGAACGGGTCAGGAAATGGAGTTCGGCTTCCGGGAATTTTTTCTTAAGGGCCCTTAACAGCGGGGTTGAGAGAATAACATCCCCAATGCCCTTCAGGCGGATCAGCAGGATTTTCTTGGGAGTCTCTGGTTGGATAGGCTTCAAAGGGATCCTTATTTCAAAAACTCTCGTTGAAACCTATCCTTGTAGGGGCGAGGCATGCCTCGCCCCTACGAAAACTTCATTATTGCCAACGGCGAGGGATCAAAACAACCCCGCGAAGTAGTCCCAGTTTAAAAAATTCCTAATTGCCAACCACTAAATTCCTAATGGCCTATTTAACCGGCGTGAGCCAGTCAAATCGGTCAGGCGTGTTTCCCTTGAGGATGTCAAAGAAGGCCTTTTGGATTTTTTCCGTCACGGGCCCGCGTTTTCCATCGCCGATCTGGATATTATCGATCTTCGCCACCAGGGTTAATTCCGCGGCGGTTCCGGTCAGGAAAACCTCATCGGCGATATAAAGTCCCTCGCGCGGAAGAACCTGCTGGCGGATTTCGATGCCCATATCCCGCGCCAACACAAACATAGAGTGGCGTGTGATGCCGGCCAGGATGGCCGAACTGGTGGGAGGCGTGAAGATGACGCCGTTTTTCACGATGAAAACATTCTCGCCCGAACCCTCGGAGACGTATCCGTAATGGTCCAGGGCGATCCCCTCGTCAAACCCGTCCTGGATGGCTTCCATCTTCATTAATTGGGAATTCAAATAATTGCCGCCGGCCTTCGCCAAGGCCGGGAAGGTGTTCGGGGCCTGCCTCTGCCAGGAGGAAATGCGGACCGAAATTCCCTTTTCGAGGGCGGTTTCGCCCAGGTAGGAACCCCAGGCCCAGGCCGCGATGGCGCATTGAAGCGGGTTCTTCAGGGGATAGAGACCCATCGGCCCGTAACCGCGGAAAACAAAGGGGCGGATATAACAGGCCTTCAGTTTGTTGACCTTTACCACATTCACGACGGCGTCGCGGAATTGTTTCTTGGTGTAGGGAATTTCCATCCGGTAAATTTTGGCGGAATCATAAAGCCGGTCGATGTGGGCGTCGAGGCGGAAAATAGCCGGACCCTGTTTGGTGTTGTAACAACGGACCCCCTCGAACACGCTGGAGGCGTAATGAACCACGTGGGACAGGATGTGGATGTTGGCTTTTTTCCAATCCACTAATTTTCCATCAAACCAGATTTTGCCTTTGCCGAACACGGGAGACTCCTTGCGAAAATGATGAAAAGCAAAACCCCGAATGCCTTAGCCGCCGATGAACACGGATAAACACTGATATTCTTTGGCTTTAAAAAAAACAAAAACCCTGAAGCCAATTTCTTTTTAATCTGCGTTAATCAGTTTTCATCGGCGGCTAATGAGCCTTGCCGCCCTTTAAAGAGCGGTCATTATAGGGAAAAATGATTTTTTTGGGGAGAAGAGCCGAAAAATAAGTTAAAGCGTTTTAATCGTTTTCAAGTCTTTTTTCAATTTCTTCCCCGGAGGATCAGTAAATACCGCCGGTCCTTCTCTCCGCGAGGAGTCGGAAGTCTCTTTCCCCTATTGCTTTAACGATTCGACCGCGGTCCGCGTAAAGCGGCCTGCCTTTGATCCATTGGCGGTAAATGAAGCCCGATTGGAACCAAACGGTAGCGGCCAAACAGACTATCGAGAACTTTTTCCATCCCGGTTTGAAATCAAGCCGGCTCCAAACATAAAAATAACCAACCAGCAGGAGCGGAAAAAAAACGTAATACATGTGGGAAGCCGGACCGGCGGTGGTAAACCAGAAACAAAACCAAATCCAGAAAAAGGAAAGGATGATCAGGACCTGAACCATCCGGGAATCCTTATGGCGGAAGTCCGGCAACCAGCCGTAAATCAAAAGAACAAAGGGCTGGATCCAGCCAAGCATGGTTAAAAAAAGGGCGGGAGGGGCCAGCCAAAGGAAACCATCAAAAAAAGCCTTTCTTTCCAGGGTGCCGGATCCCAGGAAACGGGGGATTTCGAAGGACGGCAGGGAAAAATAACGGGCCAATAGGGTAAAAAATTCCTTAAAGTTTCCGGCGTTAAAACCGACCGCGACCCGCAAAAATCCTTCCGGGCCTTGGGAGAAACCGTACCTAAAAAAGGTTGGAAGCAAAAAAACGGCCGGCACCAGGGAGCCCGCCGCGAGCCCAATCATTTCGCCGGCCGGGGAGCCGCTTCCCTTCCGGCGCCTCAATAGAAAAACCCCGGCCGTGAAAACAGGAAGAAAAATCCAGGACCCGTGAAATTGCATATTCCAAAATAAGCCAAACCCCATCATGGCAAAAGCAGGAACCGGCGGGATTCGTTTCGCGGAAAACCCCGGCAAGGCCTCCAAGAATCCCACGAAAAATAAAACACTCCCGAAAAGAAGATAGGACGGATTAAACACGTGGGTCGAACGGTTTAGCGTCCAGGGCAAAAGGGAAATCCAGGTAAGGACAAAGGGAAAGGAAAGTTCCGGCAATCGGCGGGTGATATACCAGGCGAGCAGGGTGAGGGCCGAAAGGGAGAGCAGGTTGAGAAAAATAAAAGGCGCCTCGGGGATGGGGAGTAAATAAAAAGGCAATCCGATCGCGAGGCCTTCCAGGGCGCCCGGAATTTGCGATCGGTACCCCGTCGCCAGGTTGTATTGGTCCGGGCCGAAATAGGGCCAGGTTCCCGTGGTATAGGACTTTAATCCGATTAAATAAGTTTGCAGAGCGTCATTCTCGATTTCATTGGAGCCGAAAAAAGTAAGGGACAAACCAAACAGGGTCCTGAAAGCGAAAAGGGCAAGCAGGAGAAGGATTATCTTGGTTCGGTTCGACACGGGAACTCCGGCAACAGATTTTTTACACCAAGGACACCAAGAGCACCCAGTAGACAAAAACAAAGGAACAAATATTGAGTCCTTGCTTTTTCCTTCCTGGTGAACTTGGTGCCCTTGGTGGTCAACCGCTTTTCTTTTGTTTAAGTATTTCCAAAACCCTTTGTCCCATTTCCTTGGCGCCCAAATGATCCATGCAGGCCATCAAAGGGCATGCGTCCAACCCGCAATGACTACAACCAACCTCCGCGTAGGCAGCCGCATGGGGTTTGGCGTAGGGAAACCAAATCTCCGGTTCCCCCGGGCCGAATATTCCCAGGGTCGGGGTCCCCAGGGCCGGGCCGACGTGCATGGGCCCGGAATCATTCGCGATCAATACATCTCCCGCGTCAATGAAGGCCATCAGGCCCCTGATATTGGGCTGGTTGATCAACAACCAGTCCTTGTCCATGTAGGTTTCGAAATCCGGGATGAGATCCGTTTCCTTGGGACCGAAAATGTAAACAGGTCGGACTCCCGCCTTCTTGAGCCAATGCCCCAACTCGATAAAACGCTCCAACGGCCAGCGCTTGGCGGGCCAGGAAGCCCCGGGTGTAAGCACCGCCACCTTTTGTCCCGGCTTGATCCCCGCCCTCTCGAAAACTTTCCGAACCTGATTTTTCTCCTCTTCGGAAACAAAAAGGGATGTTTTGTAGGAGCCGTTGGTTTTTAACCCGAGTGCCCTAACCTGGTCCAGATAAGCCTCCGTGACTTTTCGCCGGCCTGAGGGCAAAGGGTCCGAGGAGGGTTTGGCAACGCGGTTATAAGCCCAGGAACGCCCTCTCATTTCAAACCCGACCCGAACGGGAGCACCGCCCAAAAAGGTCATTTGGGCTGATCGTGGATTGCCGAACAAATCCAAAACCGCGTCAAACTTTTGCTTCCGCAGGACACCGTAAAAAGACCAAAGATAAAAGGGGTTATTTTTCTTCTTGGAGTCGAGCTTAAGAACCCCGGCGATTTTGGGGTGGTTGTCCAACGCTTCGGAATATCCCGTCTCGGTCAAAAACCAAACTTCCGCTTCGGGGTTGTCGTGATGGATGACCTCGACCAGACCGGTCGCGAGGATCAGATCCCCAAGGAACCGCGGCCGGATGATTAGGATTTTTTGGTTAATTGGCAAATTCTCTCCAATTCATTACTTAAAGAATTTTTAAAAAAAGCAAAGCATCTTTGCTTTGGCCAAATAATTAAGTGACACAAAAATCAAATTGAAAGCAACACCAAGTAAAAAAGTAGTGACTTGTGCCTTAAAGAGCCAGACAGTCCATCGTTCCCTTTTACTCATAAAACCTTCCGCCGTTTCTAGCCTGTTATTAATAATTTCTAAATCTTGGGCAGTATTTTTGGAATCAGCGCCTCTTTGTAATAGTCTGATTTTTTTAGATTTAATTGCATGAGAACCAAATCATTAATCAAACGATATCCGGCAACCATCGAGGACAAGAAAAGAAAAAGCCACGCCATTAATAATAATTCAGGACAACAGTTACCCAAAGGAGGAGAAAACTGGATGCAGAGGGCGAGCGACGCAAACACCAAGGCAGTAAATGAATACTGAAATTTACTTTGTAGTTCGATGACATGCATTTCAAAATTTGAATCATCGGCCATGGTTCTTCCTTTCTAATCTTTTCACACTGCCGTCATTGCGAGAAGGCCCAGGTTTCGGGCCGACGAAGCAATCCAAACTGATCAATAAACTGCAGTTTATGGTTTTCTTAAGATTGCTTCGTCATCCCGCCGCAAAGCGGGCTTCCTCGCAATGACAAACTAAACCTTTACAGTTCGTTTTAATAACTGCTTCAACGCCTTCAACACATCCTCCGCCTGCAATGCCACCATGCATTCGTGTTTCTTTTCCACGCAAACCGATAACCCGCAGGGCCGGCAAGGCACTCCCTTCAAGGCCACCGGGTGCCTCTCAAGACCATAAGGATGCCAGCGCTTGATTTCCTCCGGCCCCCAAATCGTCAAGGTGGGAGTTCCCACCGCCGCGGCCAAATGCCGGGGGCCGGAATCCACACTGATAACCGCTGTGGCCCGTTTATAGAGTCCCATCAGGGAAACCACATCACGGCCCGAAAATATGGGAAGTTCCCTCCCTAATTCCTTGGTGATTTTTTTCAAACCTTCCCGCTCCAGGGGCGCGCAGGTGAAAAAAAGCTTGAGGCCGTTGGCCGACAATTCCTTTATGACGGAGGCCCATTTGGCGGGATACCATTCCTTGGTTTCACAACTGGCAAAAGGGTTTATGGCGAGGACCAGATCATCCTTGGAAAATTTATTGGCCCTCCAAAAGGTGTCGCTGAATTGCAGGGCCTCCCCCGGCACCCTCCAGTAACCCCCGACCCGATCGTGGGATTTTGGTTCCAACCCGATCAGGCTCAAAATTCTTCGATCCAATTCCGTGGCCGAAACCTTTAACTCGTCATCCGCTTTGGCGGTTAAATCATAGAGGCGTTTGATGGGCGGGAGTCCAAGACCGATTTTGGCCCCCGTTTTTCCCCAACTGATGAGCTGGGCACTGCGGTGGGACGCGGATAGGTCGATGGCCAGGTCAAAGTGCCTTTCTTTCAGCGCGTTGACCATCCGGCGGTTTTTGAAAAATCGGGTGATGAAGGATTGTTGATCGATGGCCCCCCGGTGGTAGGCCAGCACCTCGTTCACCCACCCGGAAACTTTATAAAGTTCATGAGCGGGCGGTTGGATGAGGGCCGCGATCCATGCCTTGGGAAAGGCTTCCCGAAGCGCCTCAAAGCAGGTTCCCGCCAGGATGGCGTCGCCGAAAGGCCTTAACTTAACCGCGAGGATTCTTTTCAATCAATTACTCCCAGGGATTTAAAATTTTCAAATGGGAAAATGAGAAGTCTTGTGTGTTTCGGGTAACCAGGGTGAGGTTGTGAGTGAGCGCCGTGGCGGCCAAAAGAGCGTCCACTGTCGGGAGGGGGCGGCTTGAATGGGCTTCCAAAAGGCCCCAGGTTTCGGCCACCTCGAAATCCACCGGCAAAATCCTTTCCTCGAATTGCGCCGGAACGTCCTTCTCCAGGAATTGAACCAGACGGGCTTTTCGGGAGCCCTGGTCCATTTTTTCGATCCCTTTGCGGATTTCCCCCAGGGTCAAAACACTCAGGAACAGAGAATCCTGATCCGCCTCCTTCAACCAGCTTGACACTTTTGGCTCAGGTTGTTTCTTGAAAAGTTCGGAAACAACATTGGTGTCCAAAAGGAATTTCAAAATTCCACCTTCCGGGAGGCGGATTTATTCCGATGGATCCTCAGATTCGCCCCGTGAAAGGGGGAGTCCTTGAAGAATTCAACGAGGTTGGGTTTCTTTTTTTTAAGACGGTCGTAATCTTTTTTTGAAATCACCACGGCTTCCTCGTGGCCATGCAGGGTAATGGACTGAGGACCCTTGTTTTTTACCGTCCGGATCAATTCGCTGAACCTGGACTTGGCGGTTTGAAGTTGCCACGAACCCATGGACGCCTCCCTCTTGAAACAATCTGACTATTCTGACTAGATTTTAACCTCGAGACGTTTTTTTGTCAAAACACCCCAAAAGGCCTTAACTTAACGGCCAGAATTCTTCTCAATCCCTACCCCCAAAACCAATTGGCCACCGGTTAACACCGATGAACGCCGATATGATTTTAAATAAAATCCAAGGAAATTATTTTTCTATCTGTGTTAATCGGTGGCTAAATGGACTTTGGTAGTTTCTCCGGCTGAATTTTCCTCGGGTTTTTGAGCTTTTTTAGCGCGGTTTTCAAAACCTCATCCACGGAAATCTTATTCAGGCAGATATAGCCGATCGGGCAGGTTTTTTGGAAACAGGGACTGCATTCCACATGATGATAAATGACCTCATGTCCAAGCCCGAAAGGTCTTGTCCATGTCGGTGAGGTGGAACCGAAAAGAGCCACGGTGGGCGTTCCCACGGCAGCCGCCACATGCATGGGCCCCGTGTCATTGGT
>JAHFCG010000134.1 GCA_023249615.1 candidate division FCPU426 bacterium
AGTGGCGTTGCGGGAAAGGTTCCAACCCAAAAGCAACCAGGGTAAAACGCCGATCAGGGCGATGGCCTTAAAACATTCCGGTCCGCATTTGACAATGTCATCCCATTCAAAAATTTCCTCGCCCTTGGGCACAAAAAATAAAAACGGAACCAAGATGACCGCGGCCAAAAAGATTATCAAAAGCGTCAAATGCACCCGGCTGGTTTGCCTTCCGGGAAGGCTGGATGCCACGGCCTGCCAGGCCGCGAGGGCCGCGCCCAGAAAAAGGGCAATAAGGTAGCCAAAAGCGGCGGGCTGCATGGCGGTTTCCATATGAGTGGGTTTGGCTACCCAAAGGAAAATACCCACCACGGCCGTTCCCAGGAAGAGCCAAAGACCCCACTGAAACCGGAGGGAAGCCACAGGCTTCACGGGTTCAACCTGAGTCAATAAATTTTTCACCAGTTCCTGGTGAAAATGGGTCAGGTCCCTGGTTTTTTTAGGCGATCCCGCGCTCATGTTCCCTTTCCTTTTAGAAGATCACGCAACAACAAATATCCGCGATGGGCCCGAACCTTAAGGGCCGCCACCGAAATTCCCAAATGTCTTGCCGCTTCTTCCAACGAAAGTCCCCTCAACTTTAAAAGTTGGACAGCCTCACGGTTGGAGTCCGGAAGACTTTGCAGGGCCTGGTACAACTGGTCGTCCAGACTGCCGTCCCTTTCCAAATCACCGGTTTCGGGGAGGGTTTCCATAGGAACCTCCCTCTCGGCGAATTTCCGGTTTCGGCCAAGCGCGTCCAAAATGGAATTTCGGGCCACGGTAAACAACCAGGGTCCCAGGGGGCGGCTGGTTTCGTAGGTATGCCGGGCCTTATGAAGCGTCAGTAAAACTTCCTGATAAACATCCGGCACCATCTCGGGATTAAAAACCCTTCGGCGGACAAAGTTAAAAAGGACCGGCCCAATTTCATCCAGAAATTGGCGGTAAGCTTCCTGGTCCCCCTCCTGAACCTTTTTCATGAGAAAGGACCAGGATTCCCATTGGAGCTTGTTCCAAGGATCAATGACTTTCTTTTCAGGGGAAGATGTTTTTCCGGGCTTGGACTTCAAAACCGCTCCTTGTAATTACGGGGCATATGGGGGAAAAGTTACCACTAAAACCCGTCGTCTGTCTCTGGCTGTCCGTCTCTCGCTTGAAATCTTTGACTTAACGGAAAACGAACGACGGACAGCGGACGACGGCCTTTACCCCAAAAGATTAAGGGCCTCGGACAATTCCATTAGTTTACAGGTGTAAATCGGGGTGTCCCTGACGGTGTACTTGGATCCCACCGTTTCCCGCAGAGCCATCACCAGGTCCAGGAAATCCCCGGGAACGTCGGTCTCGAAAGCCACCACGAAATCCTGGTCATCCAGGCCGAACGAATAGGTGGTATTGAGCTTCACGGATGGGTACATATTCCCGACCCGGATATGCTCGTCCATGACGGCTTGCCGGTCTTCCTTGGAAAGAAGGTACCATTCGCGGGTTTTAACGAAAGGATAGATAAAAATATATTTAAATTTTCCCGGCAGAATATTGGTCCGCGACTCCTCAGTCCCGCCCACGTGATTATGTTTGTCGATATAGTTGCTTCGTTTGGTCATGGAAAGATAATTGGCCGGCTGGGTGAGGTAGGGCCCCAACGCTGATTGAAAAAGTCTTGAATCCATTTTTTGGATGGTGTCCAGTTCGTAGGAAATCCTCCAAAGCATGAAATCAACCCCCGCCTTGAAACCCACGGTGGAATAGGCCAATAGAATCCCATCTTTACGAAATTCCTCCGCGGCCTTGATGAAGGATTCCTTCACCTTCTGTCGGTCCGCCTTGTCCAATTTGCGGAATTCCTCGGAAATTTTATAAAAACCGAAGCTTACGAATTGACGCTTGAGCGGTTCAGCCATGATTTCCCCTGACTTGGATAGGTTTTGAGAAGGCGTATTCTAAAGCTCAACAACACAAAAGGCAATCGAGCCACCGATTAACACCAATGAATTTGTTTAGGCATAAAATGAACGACTTTTGGGATTTTGTTTTAACCATCGGGGTTTATCAGTGTTCATCGGTGGCAAAAAGATTTTAATTTCCCCTTTTTATTTATCCGCGGCTTCGATTTCCAGGCCGGCCCCGGGCGCGAAATGGGAATCCATCAATTTGGAGGCACTTTGGGTCACCCGCCACAATCCCATTTCCATGGGATCCGACATGGCCGCCGAAAACTGGACGACGGCGTTATTTTCGCCGCGGCCCATGAATTTATCCAGGTTTTGGAATCCTCCCCGTTCATAAAATTCCCGTCCATAGGTTTCTCGTCCCTCCATCCGGGAAAGAGCCGGCTTTTGAAGACCCACCACTAGGTGATACCGGCCGGGCGGGAAATCCGAGGGGATAAAAAGGATCCTTTTTTCCTCATACAGGTAACCGGGCCTCATCAGGCCCAAATGTCCCAGGGGCCCTTCGTGGATATCATGGAGCCAGAAAACATTGTTTTTCATGAAATAATTTCCCTGATCATCCGCGAATAGAGCGACCACCGAGTCCGTCGAGTCACTTTCGCCGGCTCCCATTCGGACCCAACGGTAGGTCACTTCAACCTTTCCACCCGCCTGGACTTTCCCGGGTAAAACCAGGGTCTTCACCAGCGCGATTTTTCCCCAAAAAGCCGCGGGTCGAAGACCCGGCGGGATTTTGGGGGGTTCCTCCAGCGAAGTTTCCTGTGTGACCTTTAAAAGGGGCCCCACCGCCCGAAAATGCCATCCCTCCGGCAGGGGCCACTTCCGGCTAACGAAAAGGGAATTTCCTTTTTCAAGGCACTGCTTGATTTTTTCCCCCACTATTTTCGGGTTGGTTCCCGGCTCCAAAACATCAACCGATTTTTTGAAATCAAAGGATTGCTGATATCCCGCCACCGGAAAATATTCATTTTCCTCATTGGGAATGTATAAGGATCCCGGCTCCATGAGCTCAAGGATGTTTCGGGCGTAATCCTGTGAACCCCTTTCCTTTTTCCGGTCCAGCAAATGTCCGATGAAAAAACTTTGCCCCAGGACAAAAACCACCAGCGCCGTCCCCACCGAAGCGGACCTCATCCAGTCCCTTCGCGACCATTCCTCCAGGTACACCAGCGGAAGAACCCCGCAAAAACCGTAAAAAACCCAGCCCAGAAGAACTTGGTGGGACTCAAACGCGGGAAAAGGGATGGTAAAAACAAAAATGGTTTCCAAAGCCCCCCAACCCAAACCAACCCAAAGAAAGACGGGTATTTTTTTTCTTCCCTTTGCCAAAAGAAAAAGACCAAAAATCAAAAGTCCCAATCCCAGCGCGGTAAAGTCATTCCAAAGATGAACAAGCATTTGTGTAAAAATGGAGGAGATAGTGTCCAGGGTGACCTTTCCCACGTAGCTGGAAAATCGAAGGGCGAACAAGTGGTGAAAAAAGGCGGCGGGATTTGTCAGATCAGCGTAGGCGATTTCGGGCCCCAGCGCGGACCGAAGGGGAAGATAAATGGCGGTGGTTCGGCCAAGGCCGAAGGAAAGAAACGTCAAAACCAGTTCCTTAATTTTTTTATCTTTTCGTCCTTTCCAATCCCATAAAAAAGCGATCCCGACAAAAGGGAGAGCGAAAAATTGGGTCGGCCTGAAAACGGTCGCGATCCCGATCACGAAAAACACCAAAAACCATTTACCGGGCTTGGAAAGGCTTAAAACCCAAAGAATTAAAAGCCCCAAAAAAAGGTGAAGGGCATAAACCAGGGGGGTCAGGGAATACCGCCACCAGGGAAGGCTCAAACTCCAGCCCAGGGTCAAAAGCAAAATCCACAGCCTGATCCTGGGGGAAAGATCCTTGGTTTCCCTGGAGGTCTTGGTCACCTGGGCCAACCGCGTTGAGAGCAAATAAAACATTACCGAGGCCAGCGCTGAGCACGCGGCCGACATGAATCCCAGCCTGTAGGCCGGGGTCCCGAACGGCAAAAGCAGAAATATTTTCCCCAGCAAATGGAATAAAACCTGGCCCGAGGGGTGGGAAATGCCGAGACAAACTGTGGTCCCGACCATTTCACCCGAGTCGTACCAGCCGATAAAAGGGGAAACCAGAAAGGCGTTCAGGGCAAGAAGGCCCACAAACAAAAAAATCGCGGTCCAAGCCGTGGCTTTTTGTTGGGTTTCCGAGTTTAAAAACTGGTTCATGATCCGACTTGGCTTTTTAATTTTTGTATCTGCGGTTCGATTTGGCCCGAGGGATCCATGCGATTGATATTCTTCAGCATTTCCCTCGCGTCCTCATAGGTTCTCAGGGCCTCTTTTTTGTTTCCAAGGGTTTCAAACGCGCGGCCTTTCAACAAATACCCGGGAAGAAAATAAGGGTCCATGTTGATCACTTTTTGTGCCGGCACCAGCGCTTCCCGGGGTTTTCCCATTTTCATCAAAATCCAGCCAAGCCCGGTGTAGCTTGTTGGAAGCTCGGGTGTCTTTTCAATCAATTCCTTTTGAAGATCAAGGGCCTCGTCCAGACGCCCTCGTTTGACCATGTCCTGAATCTCATTTTCCCTCGGCACCAGGGAATAGGGGGAAAGCCGGATAGCCTCTTGAAAGCTCTCCTGCGCCGTTTGGAACAATTTTTCACGTGCGGCGGGATTTTTTTCCCTTCCGGCGCGGTTATCCGCGATCGCGCCCAAGGAGTTCCAGGGGTCCATATAATTCTCCCGGCACTTGAGACTCTTCCGGGCGAAACTTTCCGCCTTTTCCAAATCACCCTGTTGTTGGTAGCCCAGGGACTTTAAATCATAGGTCCGGGCCAGGTAATCCCTCAAGGAACCCACCCCTAAAACCCAGGCGATAAAAAGGGCAAGAACAGTCAGACCCCCGATAAAGACCCTTTGCGAAAAATGAAAGGAGGTTTTCAAATCCTCCTGGGTCCTTTTTTCCCGAAGAGCGTAGGTCACGAAACCAAAAAGGACCAACCGGTGGGACCATTCATGGAAGGTAAAATCCACCGAATTATGGGAAGCCTCAAACAAGACCATGTAAAAGGCGATTTCCCCGGACCGAAGCCCGGGCGCGGCTTTCTGAAAAGCCTGAGCCTTGAATAAAACCGGGGAAAACTCACGGAATAAAACCACTAGCAGAAGAAGTACCAAAACCATGGCGGGCAGTCCGCATTCAGCCGCGGTTTGAAGATACTCATTGTGGGCGAAGGGGTTGAAAGTATTCCACAAACCCACCGGCCGGAAAAGGGGGTAAACATCCGCGAAAGTCCCGGGCCCAAACCCGAAAAGCGGCTGCGCCATCACCATTTTGAAACTGCTGATCCAGACGTCGATCCGGAAATAGGAGCGGGGATCCGCGTCAGCGTTCAAAAATCGGTTAACCATGAGCGCGGAGGAAAACGCCGCGAGAAGGACAAACCCGCCGAAAACAACCCAATGCCTGAACTCCCATTGGGACATGCGTTTCTCAACCTCAATCATGTGGAGAAGAAGATAAGCCACCATCACCAAAACCATGGCCACCAGGGCGCCCCGGCTCTCGGTAATGCCCCAGGCCGGAATCAGAAAAAGGAAAGCGGCTAATGAAACCCGTTCCTGGTGCAGCAATTTGAGGCAGCCCCATATCAGGGCCAGGCTCAAAAAGCCAGCCGCGATATTTTGATTCGCGAAAAAACCCTGCCGCGGAATGAATTTAACGAAGGTGTCAAACCAGAACCATCGGCCCGCAGTCGAGACAAAAACCCAGGCGCCCGCCGAAAACGCCGTCCAAAAAAATATTTTTTCAAACCAGGGAAACAATTCAGGCCAAAGGGCCCAAATATTTCGGAAGGAAAACCAAAACAGGATGAGGGCCAAAAAACTTTTAAAGGCGTAAAAGCTGTCGAAGGATTGTTGGGAATTCTTGACGGACAGCAAAACCCACCCTGAAAGAAGCAAAACCAGAAAATCAGGGAAATCCAGGAAAAGCGAGGGTTTTATTTTGGATTTTAAAAAGGCCCCCAAAAGACAAAGAAAAAAAACGAGGGCGGAAACCCACCTTAAGACAAAATCCTGCGCCAGCCACGCGGCGATGGGAGTCACGGGAATAAGGGTTACCAGGGGAACGAGGGATAAAACCAAAAATCCCGTCAACCGGCCCGAGGCGCTTGTGGGGAATTTCAAAACCTCTGATTTCATGCCAATCTACCTTTTCGAATTTTTAATGGGATTGGTATAGTCCCTTGACCCGGCTATTCAATTAACATCTTCTGAAAGGAAGAAAGGGACATGGCCTTATTCTAGCAGGGCGGGGGGAAATCTTCCTTCGGAAGAATCAAATACTATAACCTCTGAAAAAACGCGCTCGGGATGGCCTTGGTACGGGCAAGGCATGCCTTGCCCCTACAAAACCGATTAGTTTGTGGGGTCAAGTTAAACAGAATCACCCATAAAATTTTCAAATACTGAGGCTTAAGCCTGTGGCTAATTGTTGGGAGTCCCAATTTGTCCGGCCTAATTCGCCCTGGTAATCCAGGGACAGGTTCAGATCCTTGGAAAAGCCGACATTAATTCCAACTCCAACCAAAAATCCGTTTTGGCCGATCACGGGCCCCGCCGCCGCGAAGCTGTCCCCGATTCCCAAACCAGCGGGAATGGACCCCCCCGCAAAATTAAACTCATGTTCAAACGCGGCTTTAAACGAGGGGTTGATGACAAGGCCCCCGGTTTTCCAACGTCCTGCCCCGTTGATTCCAACCCTGGTTAAAACCGAGCTTTCATTTAATGAGGGTATCGTCAGGGGAGCCAACGAGCCTTTTTCCACAAACCCGTCAATACTCAGTTGCGTGATCTGGGTTGAAATCCAGGGACCAATAGCGGTCGGACCTTGTTTCCACTGAGTTCCCAATAACACCGATTCGCTAAATTGCATTCCTCGGGAAGTTCCAGTCGCCGTTCCGCCGAACCCAACCCTTTGGGTTCCGTAATTATTGAGGCCTCCTTCCAAAAACGCGTCAGCGTAAAAAACACCGCTGGACCAGGCCCCATAAAGCCCCAATTGGCCGCCATCCGCCGTTAAGGTTCCCCCGCCGTCCAGGGTAATTCCCGAGTGGCCATACCCCGCGAGTAAGCCCACCGCGACATCCTTGGAAATTTTCTTGTCCATTCCTGCCCCCGTCAAACCATAGGAGGTAATCTTAAATCCCGCCGCGTTGGTATCGCCGGTAACATTTAAAAGGCCACCTGAACCGTTGATAAAAGTTCCCCACCCATCCCTTGTTTTGGGCGCGGTCATCACGACTTCCTGAGCCGGCGGAAGATTCGCAGCGAACCAGGATGAACCATCTTCCCGGTAATTACGGCTGAAAAGGACTCTGTTGGCGGTTTCATTTCGAACCTGCTCCAGTCTTTGCCCAACGAAAGAAGCCTGATTGAGCGCGGTTTGAATTCCGGCATGGAAAAACGCGGTGAATCCTTCTGGCGAAATTTGATCGAACGATGCGGGAAGGCTTGAGGACGATTGGGATACCAGCCCCAGCATCAGGTCATATTCACGCCCATCGCCAAAAATTTTATCCAAATCGGTCGCGACAGCTGTTTGATTGGCGGTTAACGCGGTTTGAAGGAAAGTAGGAATAACCGATTCCAAGGCCACGGAACCCGAT
>JAHFCG010000135.1 GCA_023249615.1 candidate division FCPU426 bacterium
CCCCCCGCCCCCGCCCCCGCCTGTTCCAACCCCGGTTGTTCCCCCTGGCAGTTTGGTATTTGTTCAAAGAGGGCACTTGGTCCGTCTGGATCTTGAATCCTCCCAAATCACCCCTCTTACCAGCGGAAAAAGCACCGAGTGGTTTCCAGCCTGCTCCCCCAAAGGGGACCAGGTGGTTTATTGGTCAAATGTGGAGGGGGTTTATAATCTTTGGAAAAGAAATGTCGACGGAACCGGCCCCATTCAACTGACCTTTGAGGAAAATGATTCCCTTCAAACCAGTGATCAAAATCTTCGCGTAAACGCGGCCGCTTCGTGGGCTCCTGATGGAAAACGCATTCTTTACGCCATTTACGGGGATATATGGATCATGGATGCGGATGGGTACAACCCCGAAACCGTTTTGCTTCAACACAACGCGATTTGTCCCTTCATTACTTCGGACGGAAAAATCGTTTATTACTTAAGTAATGCCGATGACATGGTTTATAACCTTTGGGCCTTAAATGTTTCCGAGAAAACCGTTAAAAAGATCACGAATTATACCGACTGGAATATCGGTTCCCCTTCCCTGTCGATGGACGGGAAAAAGATTTTGTTTAACCTTTATCGGGCAAATTTAACCCAGGTTTACACCGTCAATTCCTCTGATGGGTCTGATCCCGTCAACATCACCAACAATAACCGAAGCCTTTGTCCAAAATACGCCTTAAATGACAAAAAAATTGTTTATTGCGCCTTTGGTACTGGGGAAGATGTCAGCTTGAACTTGTTCATGGTGAACAGCAACGGAACTGAGACCAAAACCCTGACTACCGAAGGAGGATCCTCGCCCAGCTGGGCTCCCCGGTATGTCATGGCTCCAGTCGTCGTTTTGACCCCCTCCACAAGCCTGCCAACCCCCGTCGGAAAATAAGAGCCCAAATTTATAAAGGCCGACCACTTAAAGTGGCCGGCCTTTTTTGTTTTGATAGCTCCCCGTGGTGGACTCGAACCAAAGGGTTATTGGGTTCAAATTCCACGTACAAAAATCATTTAAAACCGCCTTTAAATACTTTTTAAAAGTTCCGGGTAAAGCGGGAATTTCTTGGTGAGATCGGCGATTTCGCCTTTGACCTTGGTACGAACACCTAGGTCCTCGGGGGCGGAAATCACGTCGTTGATCCACTTGGCCACCAGTTTGAATTCCGCTTCCTTGAACCCCCGGGTGGTAAGGGCGGGGGAACCCAGCCGAAGGCCGCTGGTTAAGAGGGGTGATTCTGTATCCCAAGGTACCGCGTTCTTATTTGCGGTGATATTGGCTTCGTCCAAAGCTAATTGGGCTTGTTTACCGTTGACCTTCTTGTTTCGCAGGTCGATCAACATCAAATGGTTATCCGTTCCACCCGAAATAACCTGGAAGCCATGGCCCATCAAACCCTCACAAAGAGCCTTGGCGTTCGCCTTCACTTGTTTGCCATAGTTTTTAAAGGACGGCTGAAGCGCTTCCTGGAAAGCGACGGCTTTCGCCCCCACCACATGCATCAGTGGGCCGCCCTGGATTCCAGGAATGATCTGGCTATCAAGCAATTCGCTCATTTTTTTGGTGCGGCCGCTCTTTGGAGCGACGATTCCAAAAGGATTATCAAAATCTTTTCCCATTAAAATCATGCCGCCTCTGGGTCCCCTAAGGGTCTTGTGGGTTGTGGTGGTGACCACATGGCAATGTTGCATGGGGTTATTAAGTTCCCCGGCCGCGATGAGTCCGGCGGTGTGGGCGATGTCCGCCCAAAGAAAGGCTCCGACCTCATCGGCGATTTTACGGAAGGCGGCGTAATCCCAATCCCTTGAATAAGCCGAGGCACCGATACTAATCATCTTGGGTTTGTGCTTTTTGGCGAGGTCACGGGCCTGGTCCAAATCCACCCGGCCGTCTTCCTTGCGGGTTTGATAAGCGAAGAAGTTGTACATCTTTCCTGAAAAGTTGACCTTGCTTCCGTGGGTCAGATGACCGCCATGGGAAAGGTCCAGGCCCAAAATGGTATCCCCCGCCTGAACAAAGGTGAAATAAACCGCCATATTGGCCTGACTGCCGGAATGAGGTTGAACATTAACGTATTCGGCGTTCGAGAAGAGTTTTGAGGCCCTTTCCCGCGCCAGATTCTCCACCACATCCACGTATTCACAGCCGCCGTAATAACGGTTGCCGGGATAACCTTCGGCATACTTGTTGGTCATAACCCCGCCCTGGGCGGACATGACTGCCAGGCTCGTGAAATTCTCGGAAGCGATAAGTTCCAACTTCTCGTTTTGCCGTTTCAACTCATTAATATTCGCCTCATAAACCTGTGGGTCGGCTTTCAAGAATTCATAAGACATGGATGGCTCCTTATTAAAATTTGTAAGGGCAAGGCATGCCTTGCCCCTACGAAACCTGTGGTTTTACTGTTCTTCCAGAATATTTGGTCCCAACCAGGTTCCTGGCTTTTTAAAATCTTTCGCATTGTATAACATCCCCCACTTTTATTCCCAATCGTTTTGAGAGCCCGGAAGGAATCTCCAGACTGTGACTGGAACCCGAGGGTCCGCCAAAGACCCGCCAGGCTTTTGCCGATGGGACTATTTTCAGAATTTTTTGGTTGTGGTCCAGGAAAAGAATGTCGGGGTTTAAAAAAGTGAAAAAGGTGTGGACCGAGACGCAGTGGGGGAACAAAAGGCCGTTGTAGGCTTGAGGCCACCTTGTTTTACCCATCAACCCAATAAGACGGTGAAAAAAGGTTTCGGCGTAAAGGGTTTTCGGTATCTCAACCGTCAAGGTTTTAAAAATTGCAATAGAATGGGGCCAAAAATGATCAAAAAGGTTACCGGCATGATGAAAAGAATCAGGGGGATGAGCATCTTAACCGGCATTTCCTGAACGGCTTTTTCGGCCCTTTGGTATTGCTTGTCCCTCATGGTCAGGGACAGCTGGCGGAGGGTTTTGGAAATGCCGGTGCCGAACTTCTCGGCCTGGATAAGGCTGCCGCTGAATAGGGAAAAATCGGTCAACTGGAGCCTCGATGCCACGGCTTCTAGCGCGTTTTTACGGCTTGAGCCCGACCTGGTTTGTTCCAGAATACCGGAGAATTCATCCTTAAGTGGACCAGGCTTTGAGTTTTTAAAATATTGATCCATTCCCTGCTCCAGGGTTAGACCCGCCTCAGAGCAAAGGGAAAGGATTTCAAGCGCGTTTGGAAGTTCCCTCAACAATTTCTTTTCCCTTTTAAGGGCCATATCCCTGAGCCAAAAAAGAGGAAGGGTTCCTCCCAGGAAAAAGGCGATAACCGCCAACTCGAAAGTTCCGGACAAAAACCCAAAGAATAGGGCCCCGCCCAGGGAAAATAATATTTGGTAGCCAAAAATCTGGACGGGGGTGACGTCGGAACGGTTCATTCGCAGGAGTTGGCGGGAAAGATAAACGAGATAGATTTTGAAGAGTTCCTTATCCAATAAAAATAAGGAGTTTTTCTCCAGAAAGGATAGAAATGTTTGAAGGGGAATCCCTGGTTTGACGCTTCCAATCATTTTTTTTAAGCGTTGTTCCTGCTTGACCCGGTCGAGGACGCCAAGCCCAACGAGGGCCAAATCCCTGACAAACCACCCAACGCAAAAAGCCGAAAGCCCGATAAGAACAAGGGTCATTTAAACCTCCAATTGAAGAAGCTGCCGAATCCAAAGAAAACCGATGGTTTCCAAAACGCCGGCGATAAGTAGAATAGCCAAGCCGATTTTTTCTGTGAAAAGCGGAAGGATGAGGCTTGGATCCATGATAAAAAAAACAAACCCAAGCAGGAATGGAAGAAACCCGACCATGAGTCCGGAAAGCCGGGCTTGGGCCGTCATGGCCTCCATCTTTCTCAAAATCCGGTTTTTTTCCTCCATTCCCTCCAGGTGAACCTGGACCAATTGTGTCAGATTCGCGCCGGTAGATCGGGAAATTTTATAGGATTCCAAAAACTGGTGAAATTCCTGGAACTCGGGGTAGATATCCCCCATTTTCGCCAGGGCCTGTTCGGCGGAGGATCCCAATTCCATCTCAGCGCAAACCAGCGCCCACTCCCCACGCAGAGGTTGCGGAGATTCTCTGGAAAGATAGTCAAGGACCTGGGGAATGGTTTGGCCTGTCTTTAAGGCCTGCAGGGCGGCGCCAAGCGTCTGGGGAAAAATCTCACGCATTTTGGCCAGTTTTTCATCAATGTCATGTTTTCTTTTCCATTCCGGGGCCTTTTGAAAGAGTATCCAAGCCAAAACAAAGATAAGCGCGGTTAACAGGCCCAAATACAAATCACTTAAAAGAGCCGTCATTAGGCCGGCAAGAAGACCGCCGGTTAGTATTTTTTGAGGAGTGTTGATTCGGTCAGTTATTTTCAAAGGGGGAAATAAGGTTTTTTTAACTTTCAGGTAATTAAACAGGAAATTGACCATGGACCAGCTCAAAAGACCCACTGAGAGGGTTCCCAATCCCATCCAAACGTAGGAAACCGGATTCATTCTTGGTTTCCAGCCTTCTTGGGTTCATTTTCCTCACCCTCGATTTGTCGAAGCGCCTTTTGTGCGGTCTGTTGAAGGTCCTGATCCTTGGTGAAAGAAATTAATTTTCGTAATTCGGTTTTTGCCTTATTGATGTTTTGAAGCTTGAGAAAGGAGTTCGCTATAATCAATTGAGCCGAACCAGCCAGAGGATCGTTGGGGCTTTTTTCAACCAGATCCCGAAAGACGGTTATGGCATCCCCCACTTTGTCATCCAACAAAAGGCAATTACCCTGCTGATATTGAGCATAGGAGTAATAACCCCGATCCCCAAAGGACGAGAGTAATTTTTTGTACTCCCTCCCAGCGGATTGGTAATGACCCTGCCAATACTGGCAGTCCGCCAGAAGTTTTTGAGCGTCAGCAGCCTGGGTTCCAGTGGGATAAAGATCGAGAAGTTGTTTTAAGGGAAGCCGGGCCGCCTGAAAATCGACCTTGTAGTAGGCCAGAAGGTAACCAAGCAGATAAAGTCCCTCGCCGGCGTTAGAATTGGGCGGAACCTGGCTTGTAATTTCCCTGGCCAGTTTGATGGATTCGCTGTAATTTCCCATTGACATGGTTTCGCGAAGTTTTTTGATCGCCTCGGTATCCACTTTCGGGGCCGGGGGTTTTTTCGAGCAACCGGTTAAAATGGCCATGATCAACACGAAATAAACAATTATTCGCGGGAAAGTATTTTTCAAAATTTCCTCTTTAATAAGTTTAAAAACGGCAAAAGGAACTGGTTTTGTTTACATTTTCTCGGGAGCGGAAACTCCCAAAAGTCCCAGGGCGTTTCCTAAAACCGTTTTGACTCCCAGCGCGAGCGACAATCTTGCCCTGGCGGTTTCCTGGGGCGCGTCCAGAATGCGGTGCTTGGCGTAAAAAACATGGAAATATCCAGCCAATGCCTGTAAATAGGCCACGATCCGGTGAGGTTCATAGGCCTTGCCGCTTTCGACCACCCATTGTGGGTATTCCATGATTTCTTTCAAGAGCAAAAAAGACTCCGGTTCAACCAAGGAGACGAATTCTGCGGCCTTGCGGGCGGGTCTCAGCCCGCTTTCTTCGCAACGCCTGAGTAAACTGCAAATTCTCGCGTGGGCGTATTGAATATAGAACACGGGATTTTCATCCGTTTGTTTTTTCGCCACCGCGATATCAAAATCCAAATGACTGTTCGCGCTCCGCATGACAAAGAAAAATCTCGCCGCGTCCCTACCGACCTGTTCAAGAAGCTCATCCATCGTCACGAATTTCCCCTCCCGTTTTGACATTTTTACCTTTTCGGACCCTTCCATAAGGTTGACTTGTTGGGCAATCAAAACGGCAAAATCGTCGACAGGGCAACCGAGGGCCCTCAGGGCTGATTTCATCCTCAAAATGTGCCCATGATGGTCGGGACCCCAAATGTCCACTACCCTGTTGAATCCCCTTTTAAACTTGTTCAGGTGATAAGCGATGTCCGCCACGAAATACGCCGGTTGACCGTCGCTTTTGACGATAACTTCGTCCTTCGGGGACCCAAAATTGGAAACCTTGATCCAAAGGGCCCCTTCCTGTTCGTAGGTTAATCCTCCTTTTTTAAGGAGTTCAATGGTTTGGCGGACCAAACCCGTGTCATGAAGTTCTTTTTTTTCGGAAAAATATTTGTTAAATGAAACACCGTAGGATTCGAGGGACTTTTTGTGCCATTGAATGATCTGATCCATTCCCCAGAAGCCCGCTTCGGGTCTGTTGGCAAGGGCCAGGTAGGTCCTTCCCAGGTCCTCCATATAAGCTCCCTGATAACCGTTTTCGGGGGCGGAGGTGTTTTTGCCTCCCAGCCGCTCGCAGGCGGCCAAAAGCGATTCCCCGAAAAGACGGGCCTGGACGCCGGCATCGTTGACATAATACTCCCGGGAAACATCCGCGCCGGAGGCTTCAAGAAGATTGGCGATGGAGTCCCCGAGGGCCGCCGCCCGCGCGCTGACGATATTTAATGGACCCGTGGGATTGGCGCTGACAAATTCCAAAAGCAACTTTTGGTTTTTAAGCTGGTCATTGGACCCAAAAAGTTTTTCCTGGGAAAGGGTGTTTTCCAGTCCTGAATAATAAACGGTGGGCTGGATTTTAAAATTAATAAAACCCGGGGCCGCCGCCTCCGCTTTCAGGATGAGGCCCGGGTCCAGACGCGTTTTTTGAAGCAGGTCCTGGACAATGGCCATGGGGGAGGTTTTGAGTTTTTTCGCCAACAACATGGCGATAGGGGTGGCAAAATCCCCGTGGGATTTATCCTTGGGTCTTTCGAGGGTGGCTTTTATATCACCCGCGCCAAGAGAATCGGCGGCTTCCTGAATGGATCCGCAAACCGACCTTTGAAGGGTGAAGATATCGTGATTCATAAGGATTTAAAGGGGGGTCGTCAGAAGGGTTTTGTAATTCAGGGCCCGCATTTTCAACTCAACGGCGTCGAAATCATTTTTCCGCCCGTCAAAAAGCTCCCAAATTATTTTTTCCAATTCCGGTGTGGGCGGTGGCAAAAACTCGACCTGTCGTTCCCCATTCTTGTCGCTGATGACATGAACCAGGCCTAAACCCGCGAAGGTTTGAAGTTTGGCTTCCAGGGCGTCCTCGGGAAGTGATATTAGGTCTGAGACGGAAGACATGGAATAACGGGAGCCCTTGGCTAAAAGCCAAATTCCCATCAAGACACGGGAGGTGGTGTTGGCGAAAAGTTTTTTGAATTTATTCCTCTCCGTGATGGCGTCGCTCACGTGCCTTCTCCTTCAATTCGCGGTAATCCTTCCCGACCACAACAACCACATCCACGGTTGAATTCATGGAGGTAGATTCCTGAATGAATTCCTTCGTTATCCCAAGCCGGTGGACTGCCTCATCCAGGGAGATGGGAACACCCGCCGAGGTCCAAACCTGGGTCCGGGCAAAATGAAAATTCTCGGCGTTTCCCGTTTCGGTTATGAGGATGCCGGCGCCCTTAAACCGGCGGGCGGCCCATTCGGCGGCTCCCTTTATACCACATCCATTTAGGATTTCCACCCGAAGGGCGCCGGAATGAACGGGGATTATCGGGGTTAAAACCGGAAACGTTGCCAGGGTTTGAGGTGAG
>JAHFCG010000227.1 GCA_023249615.1 candidate division FCPU426 bacterium
CATTTTCATCAACGAATAAGGGTTGGGGACCAACCCCATAACCAAAGAAAAATGGGACGTCCCCGAACTCATTGAATTCCCTCCAAATGGAGTTTCGGGGGAGCGCTTAAATCCGGCCAAAAGGCCAAAACCAGCGCGAACAAAACCACCGCGTAAAACAACTGACTGGGGCTGATTTTCCGGTGGAGTGCGAAGGTAAAAAGCCCAACGAGTGCTGTGAAGAAAATCATTTTTAAAATAAACAACCCCATCGCGCTTTCCAGGTCGGACAAATTCACGAAAACAATCAAAACCCCCAAAAGCAGGATGGACGCGATCCTCAGGCCCCGGATGGCTTCCTGAAAACCGTACTTCCTTAAGGTTAACACCACCTGATCGCTATAACGGTAGCCCTGGATAAACCCCATGAGTCTTAACCCCACATGGGCGACGTTATAAACCAGCAAAAAAAGGAGGGGAATAATCCAGTATTGCCCTTTCACCTGAAAAGCGTGGGAAAGGACGAGGGTAACCGCAATAAGCCCGCAATAGGGCCGGATGGTAGCCCAAAAAAGGTTGTCACCCATCGCGGCGATGGGCCCCATCATCCCGACCTTTAGCGCGCTGATTTCTTCCTCTTTTTGTTTTTGTTTCGTTTTTGGCAATTGTTGTTTTTCCACCTCCATCCGGATCACCGCTCCTAGCACAAAGGAGGCCATATAGGGGTGTGTATTAAAATATTCCAGATGCCGGGAAAGGGCCTGGGCCCTTTCCTCGGGAACGGGGTACATTTTTTTCAGGATGGGAAGCAGGACGTAGGCAACGCCGTAACTCAAATAGCGCTCAAAATTCCAAACGGTTTGGAGGCAAAACACCCTGATAAAGGCCGTGGTCATGTCCAGGCCGTTTACCCGGGCCAGGGGTTTCTCGTCGGGAGTCATGAGGGAACCGCCTTTACCGCGGAGACGCGGAGACGCAAAGGGAAGTCAAAACGGGAAACCATAAAATAAACATGTTTGCTCGGCTTCTCTGCGCCTCTGCGGTGAAAAATCCTCGTTGTTTGGACTTCGTCATGTTTTTCAGTCATCGCGCGGTTTCCCCCTTCCCCACGTAAAAAAGCGTAAGAATGAACCCCGCGAAAAGCGCCAACGAAACCAGCCAAACCCCCTGCACCGGCGAAAACAAGGCCAGGCTCATGATGGAAGCTATTGTTAAGACAAGATAAACGGCCGTTTTCTTTTCCACCAGCAGGTCTATGACCGCCGAACAACCCAGAGCCAATAAAAGCCAGTGGGCGTAATACAAACCCTCGATAAGCCTGTCGCTGAAAAGAAAAAACAAACGGGAGCTCCAATGGGCCAGGGCGAGGCTCAGGACCGCCACCAAAAAGCCCTTCAGAAAAAGTTCGGCCATTACGAGGCTATTGACCCACTCGAAGGTTCGGAAATGGGAACCAAGCGCCATTCGCTGGGCGAAATGAATCCACCGAACATGAAATTTCCGGAGAATGACCTCAACTTCCGTGCCAAGGTAAGCCAGGGGGATGCTGATGCCCAACGCGTAGGTCATGACCGCTTCGGGAGGATATTTTCCGTTGGCCAACTCACAGGCGAAGGCGGCCGCGGTGCCGGCGAGGATGGTCAGATCCAGCGGTAAATGGGCCCCCACAGGCATATCCCCTATCCAAATAAGCTCGATCAGGGCGCCTAACTCAAGGCCGATGCCCGCGTGGCCCGTGAGCCAACCCACCACGGGGCCCACAACGATGGGACGCGAAATCATGAATTGCCCCACGGCCGAAACATCAAGGCTGAGGAAGGCCAATAAAATTGAAACCGGAAACCAATGGGGCATCATTTCAAAAGCACTTCCTTTGATGAATTTTCAAAACTTCCCTATAAAAACAACCCCCTTCTCCCTTGAGGGGAGAAGGCCGGGACGAGGGTGAAGTCCTTGGGTCTAGGCACCCCTCACCCTTCCCTCTCCCCCAAGGGGCGAGGGTTTTTATTTTTTAGCCAACTCCCTTAACTGTGTTACCACTTTCGTTTGAAAAGATTCCTGCGGCCTCAGGGAAACTTCCCAGCCCAGTAAAAGACAGGAACCCTGGTAGACCCTTTCAAAACCGCCTTCGGATTGGGAAATGGTTTCAACGGGGTAGCGCCAAAAGGTGGCGGGTTTCTCGGACTGGAAATTAACTTCCAGTTCCAGCCAGCCGTCGGTCATTCCCATTTCCTCAACTTCTTTTTCCTCGCCCAGACTAAAGAGCCTCGGCTGGGAAAGGGTCCGGCCCTTGACGAAATAATTCCGGTCATGGGCATCCCCGGCCAGAAGGGTTAAATTCCATTCGGTTAAAAACAGGAAGTTCAGGTTTTTGGTGCTTTTGTTTTGAAGCTCATAGGCCGTTTCCAGGTGAAAATCCCCCGCGCCAAATTGGAGCTTTTTGGAAAGCTTGAGGGGTGATCCGTCCACATGGCCCTCGCGCGACATTTGAATTTGGGCCGGCTGGCCTTTCTTTTTGGGTTCATGAAC
>JAHFCG010000136.1 GCA_023249615.1 candidate division FCPU426 bacterium
GGGGTTTTCGTGGGGCTATTGGAGGGCGTTGAAGTCGGGCTAAGGGTCGCGGTCGAACTAGCCGTGGCAGAAGGCGAAGAGGTAGCGGTCCTCGTGAAAGAATTGGTGGGAGAACTCGTTGGTGTCCCGGTCGGGGTTCGGGTGGGGGAGGAAGATGGGCTATTGGAAGATGTGGGGCTCGAGGTATTGGTAGAGGTTCGAGTCGGGGTTGATGTTGAGGTGAGAAGAACCGTATTGGTCGGGCTTTGGGTTGGCGTAAGTGTGGGGGTCCTTGTGGGTGAATAAGTTGGTGTATTTGTGGCTGTTCTTGTAACTGTATTCGTCGGGGTTAAGTAGATGGTATTCGTCGGTGTTGGTGTAGCCGTTCTCGTCGGGCTATTGGTGGGTGTCACAGTGGCTGTCCTTGTCACCGAATTGGTAGGCGTTTGAGTGGCAGTGGAACTCCTTGTAGGTGAAGGCGTATTGGTAGGGGTAGCTGTCGGGGTGGTCGCACAGGCCAGGGTGGGTGTTCGGGTCGGGGTAATGGTGGGAATTGGCGTGCAGGCCGAACCCCCGCAGGGGGAATTCACGTCATAGGCGTGCTTTGCCCCCCAAATCCCGTTTGCTCTCATATAGTAAGCCGCTCGAATCCCCCCCAACCCCGTCCGCCAAGCCTCAGGAGTTCTGAACCACATGGAGCCGGTGTTCCAAATGGTGTTGTAGAGGCTGTTGCCAATCGAAACTGCCTGGGCGAACATTCCCTGTTGGATCATCCCGGCGACCCCTCCCCAACTGGTTCCCACCCAGGCTTCCTGGCTTTGGGGGGTGCTGGTGTCAATGGCTCCCGCCGAGGTCATCACGTTGACCATCCCGTGGTTTCCCGTGTCAAACTTGGCCCAGTTGTTATCGTGCACCGTCTGCCACGCGCTTACGGCGTGAGCCGCCGGTACCACATCCGCCAGGCCGCAGGCTTTGGCGTACCATTGCCCGCAAAGCTGGTCGCTCATGATTCGGGCCACACCCGTTACCCCTCCCGCCCCGCTCCCCGTATCAATGTTGTAATAGTTCCCCGCGGCGTTCCAAAGGTTGCCCTCAAAATCCGCCTGACCCATGGTCAACCAGCCTTGATAAGTATTCGCCAACCCCGCGTTCCCCTGCTGGGTCGCCATGGCTTTGGCCGCCTCGCAAGCCGCAAGGTATAAACTCCCGCAATAGGCTGTTTCGCCGGTTAACCCCAAGTCGTCGTAGGTTTGATCAATGCCAGTGGAAATAGGTAGGTTGTAGGTCACTCCACCCGATACGCATTGGCTGTGAACCTTGGTCATGGCCAATTGAACAGCGGGCCAACAGTAATTAAGGAAGGTTGAGTCGCTTTTGCCCGTCATTTTCCAATCCCTGTAAACCATAAGCACCAGTTTGGAGTTGAGATCTTTCCAAGTGGTGGAGTCCCTGTAGGTATAGGAATTCCATCGGGTGAAGACGTCGTTTAGTCCGCCAAAGTCATGGGCGGTTGTGCCGATCGCCGCGGGGCGGGGCAAGGTTTGGGAGGGGCTTACGACAACGCTGTCGCAGAACTGTTCAACTTCCTGTTTGTCGATATTCGGCCAGTTTTCCGCCAACACCCAGGAACTGTAAAACCGAACGTCAGAAGTGCCGTAAAAGGTATAGATGTAACACTCAAGACTGCTGAACATATCCGGCCCAGCGTCAAAGTTGGTGTTGCCGTATTGGCCAGCTTCCCAAATGGTTCCCCCCACCACGTAATAGTAGAGTTCGTTAAAAAGCATCTGCTTGAACCAGTTCGGGGTTGGCCCACCCAAAATGGGTCCCTGCCAGGTATCGAGGGATGTTTCCCAAGCGGAGTAATTGTTCAAGGCGTCATTGGCGACAGCAAAAGAATTTAAACCTGTCTTCCCGTAGGTTCGGGTGTACTCGCGGTACCACAAAGCGCCGGAGTTTCCGGGCTGGCAAAGCGGAATGTCCCAGGCCATGACGATGGGGATCTTTACGGATTGCCCTGGGGCCAACGTCACCTTAAAAGCGATGCCTCCGATAGTGTTGGCACCCACGGTATTTCCCAGAAGCCCGGCGGTATTAAAAGCGGTCTGGAGGGCCGCCGCAGTCCCAGCCGATTGGTAGGTGATGGAAACTCCCGCGCTTGTGGTGCTCGCCAGGGTGAATTCACCCTGGGATTTTGTCGTGGCGCTCGCCCCGCTTCGGGTCAGGACAATTCCCGTATTGTTTCCATTGGTGGTGACCGAGGCGTTCGCCCCGCCAAAGGTGTTGTCCCAGGTCAACATAATGGCCACGTCGGTCGTGGTGCAGGTGGGATTGGAAAGCTCCCATTCGTAAATGCCCTCAGGGAAACTGCTTCGAACATAATCATTGGGGATAAGAGGCGTGAACTGGGTTACCTTTGCCTTACAGGGAAATTTGGTCCCGTAATAGTCAACCCAGGCCTTGGGGAAGAGTGAGTAATAGGTGGCTTGCCCTGTCCCAAGGGTCCCAGCGTTCAACAGGTTGGTCGTAACCGCCCCGCCGGAAGGCTTCTGGTACATATAGAAGTGGCAATTGTTGTTGATGGTGTAGGGATTGTTGTTGGTCCAAGTCGCGGGAGAGGCCGCGATGTTGAGTCGGCCCAGGTAAAAATCACCAGCGAAATTCCAGGTACAGGTTCCCGCCCCAAACCCGCCAATGGGGGAGCCGTCCGTATATCCCCCAGCGTTGATATCCCTGCTCCAGGCTTGGGATGGTATGTTGGTTACGGCTAAAGCGGATGAACTAATAAGGAATAATAAAGATAGGAAAGCGACCGTAAATTGATTTAAGGCGGGCACGGATTTTATTTGGGGATGAGGTTGGCTGGTCAAAACCTGTCCATTTCAAAGACAAGGTAAGTGTGTCACCATTAAATCTAGCACAAATCGTTATAGGGGTGTGTTTTGTCGAAATTCTTTGCAACTTTTTTCGAAAGTTTCGGTTGAACCTGAAACTAAAATGGAACCCGGAGGAAAACAACAAATCTTAAAATGGTCCCAAATAACCTTTTTCGTGTTCAAACAAAAATAAATAATTTAGCCGAACCCAAACGGACTCAAACACAAAAAAGCTCTTCCTTGGGAAAATCCCGAAACCCATTTCCCGGGGAACCATGATTTTTCTTCCTTTGCTGTTGGTTTAGGGCCATTTCAAGAGACTAAAAAGTCCCGGGGCTGGGGCATTGAAGGGTTTAAAATATCCCCATGCCTTCACCTGTTTTTCCAAACTTTTTTATCCAACCATCGTGCCTTTTTCCGGGATGAAAAATAAACCTGGAAGGGGCGGGATCCATCCTTTGATCCCTGTTTTATCACTTGGCTTACCTTCGTTTTGCTCGGGTCTTCTTCTTTTCTTCCACGGTCAAATAAAAACCGCGCTTTTCTTTTTTATTCTCGGGGCCATTTTCTATATTCGTTTTTCCCTTTCCCTCACCCATTCGAAAAAGGGCTGGTTAAAAAAAATCAGCCTGTTCAGCTACTCCCGAAAGGATTTTATCCCCCTGGCCATCGCGGCCGGGTACTACGGCAGTCTTCTCATTAGTTTTCCCAATCTCCATTGGGGCGCGGGGCTGCCCCTAATGGCCCTTTCCGCCTTTTTTCTTTGGAAAGGCTTCCCCGCGGCCCCCCCAAGGATAAAAAAAAACCTCCCCCTACCTCAATTTGCCGACCACGCGCCATCGCTTACCTGGTTCTTTTTTGTGACCCCCCCGCTTTGGGTTGGAATGTACCTGTTTTTTTACTCTAATAAATTCCTCATGGGCCTTGGATGTCTCGCGGTGACTTCTATCCTCTTATCCGCTTTTCGAAAAGCCAATCCGGAACCACGTATAAAATTAAAATGGCCCTCCGAGGCGAAATGGCTCCTGGGAATTCTGGTTGCGGCGGCCCTCTTGAGATATCCTTTTTTCAGGGATTTTTTCGCCGGTTTTCAATCAGACGAAGGCATGGACGCGTTGAGCGCAAGGGATGCCCTCCAGGGAAAAGTCGCCAGCCCCTTTTATACCTATTGGGGAGGGTCACCTTCCCTTCCGTATTTTTTAAACGGTCTCGCATGTCGTCTTTTTGGGTTTAAGCTCGCGACCCTAAGAACCGTTTCGATGACATGCTCCATGCTTGCCACCCTGGTTTTTTACCGGTGGATCCGGCTTTATTGGAGTCCCAGGGCTTGTTTGCCCGCCGCCTTTCTTTTTGCAATATCCTGGTGGCATTTGTTTTTCGCCTTTTCCACCTTCACCCCCATATTCACCCTGCTTTTTGAGTTATGCGCTTTTTATTTTCTCGAAAGGGCGTTTCAGGGGGTGAAAAAAATTGATTTTTGGTGGGCCGGTTTATTTTCCGCCCTAACCGTTATGACGTATCTCCCCGGTCGTTTTGTTCCTTTTATGGCACTGGGTTTCATCCTGGGATGCGTTTTTTTTACCGGGGGCCGGTCTTTTTGGAAAATAAACAGGGGGTTTTTATTTTTCTATTTCCTTGTTTTCCTTTGGGCCCTTTCCCCTTTTCTCCATTTTATATTCCGGGATCCGCGATTATTTCTGGAAAGAATGGGGAATTTAACCATACTTCAGACGGTGATCCCAACGAGGGACTTCTGGCTGCCGGTCAAAACCGTTTTCTTTTCGTTTCTTTCCTTTTTTTGGACAACCGACCACGGGGATGAAAGATTCATGGTTCCATTCAATCCCATACTGGATTACTTCACCGGGTTTCTTTTATTGGCCGGTTTCATCCTTACCCTAAAAGCCATAAAGCAGCGCTCCAGTTGGGCCGCCCTCTCCGGTACCGTCTTCGGGGTGGCGGCCAACGCTTTTGCCATTCAAAAGCCGAACCCCGACATCGACTACGTCAATGCCATGAGAATGTTTTATGTTTTTCCATTTCTAATGCTGATGGCGGCCCGCGCCCTGGAATGGTTTTGGGGTATTTTTGATAAAAGTTCCCCGAGCCTGAAAAAAGCAGGTTGGGTTTTGTTGGCGGCGGGACTATCCATCGCCTTGATATTCAACATCAATATTTATTTTTTCCGGTTTTCCCAGCAGCCTGGCAATTGGAGCCTTTTGGGATTTCAACAAATGGAACAGGCCAAATATAACTCAGCCTTAAAAACTTCCTGTCATTTGATCGCCACACCGTCTTCCTATTCATCCATAATTGATTTTTTTTCCGGCGTCGAACCCGACGACGTAACGATTATTGACGAAAACGTCAGCCTTCCCATTCTTCGGCAGGCAAAAAGGGACGTGGCATTTATGTTACCGGCCGATTTTTTCGAGCGATACAAGGAGAGATTCAAGCAATCTTATCCAAACGCTTTATTAATCAAGGTAAGGGATCGTTGGGGATCACATTATTTGACCATCTTACGAATTCCAAAAGCTGATTTCCAAACCGCCCAAAGAGGCTCTAGGCTTGAACCCCCGCTTCACTGATCTAGACCATTTGTGAACAAAGGGGTCAGGCCACCATTATCCATTTCTGAATCTTCTTGGCCAGTTTCCCGTCTTTCAAAAGTCTTGCTCTTATCTTGACCCAGCGGTTTCCTACCGCCGTAGGCCCTATTCCCATCTTTTTCCCTATCTCTTTTAAACTCAACCCGGATTCCAACTTCAACAAATATATCGCCACATCCCGCGCTTCCGACCCCCGGGCCTTCAATAGTTCTTCCGGCTTTTCCCCATAGGCTTTCGCCACTTTGGCAACAATTCTTTCCGGTTCTTGTTTGACCACGTGTTTTTGATACTTTGGGACATCCAAATTCTTATGCTTTTGACCCACCTCATGGACACGATCCAAAAACTTTTCACTTCCCAGATATACCTGGGAATAAAGGTCCTCCCAGGGTGATTCTTTCTTTCCCATCCCTTCCGCCACAAACGCACGGTACCCTTTTCGGGCTTGTTTTTCCGCCCTTCCAAATTGCCCTAAAATCCATTTCGTTTCCAGCCAACTTTCCCCCTTTTCCAATCCAGCAGTCGCCCGATAACTACCCCACTTCCATTCTCCCGGGCTTTTAACCATTCCTGCCCTCACCGGGTTCAAAACCACATACCGGCTCAATTCCAATAGATAGGTGTCCTTCTCCACGAAAATCGACTTGAACCTTCCCTGGAACAAATGGCCGACCCGATGGTGGCGTTTATTAAACTTTTGGGTGTATATGCCGTTTAAATGCTTCATGGCCAGGGAAAGGTTTGAAACCGGCGTTTCCAGCATCAAATGGTAATGGTTGTCCATCAAAACAAAAGCATGGCAGATGACTTTATGAAGTTCCGACACTTCTCCCAAAATCCTCAAAAACACCCATCGGTCAGCCTCATCCAGGAATATTTTCCGCCGCTCATTCCCCCGCGAGGTAATGTGATAAACAGCGCCTTCATAATCAATTCGCTTGGCTCTGGGCATAAACGCATTTTAGGACAGGGAACCCATCTGTAAAGTGGATAATGGTGGCCTGACCCCTTTGTTCACTGGCTGATGAGCATGTGCCCGTAGGTGTAGCGCTTGACGACCTGACCACCCTGGATTTCGGCTAGGACTTGGGAATAACCGGTAGGGTTCTGTGTATCAACCACATAGTCGGTCCTGACCCCGTTGACCGTCTTGCTTGTCCTGTTCCCGTCCCCGTCATATTCATAGCTGGCGTTGGTCGTTCCGCTCACGCTGATCAACCGGTTCATCGCGTCATAAAAAAAGTACTAATATCTTCATAACTACTGAGTCATCACCATTCCTGATCATCCTTCTTAACAACCGCTTGAATTTTGTCGGACAATCCAAAACCAGGACGATAAAGTTTTTCAATTTCATTTTTGAAGAATTTTTTCAAACTTTGGCCACACCATGGGCAAAACTGTAAACCAGATTCCGATACTAACGAGAAGGTTACATTATCAGAGCTCGTTACATTTTTTTCTTTTCCAATGTGGACCGTACGACTCTGAAAGCGAAAAGAAAAAACGCCCGAATCTTCATGCACCACTATTCCCAACCCCCGATGTCCAGCCCTCTCATAAGTGCTTTGAAAGCTAGTGCAACACCATTTCATTCAATAGCCTCCTTGAAAAAAGGTACAATATACTTTGAAATAACTGGATAAAATTCAATTTCAATTGCGTACCCTGCTTGAACAGGATGTTGGACTATTCTAGCCAAACTAAGATAGACCAATTTGTCAACGAGAGCTTTGGGCACATAAGCCTCGTATAGTTGATACACTTCCCGACCATTTTGGGAGGCCAATTCTTCAGGGAACAAAGGGGTCAGGCCACCATTATCCATTTTCCATTCCCCTCCATTTTGAAAAATATCCTCACTCAATCATTAAAAGGGCTGAAATTTTGTTCATGACCTCTTTAAGAACAGGCCCGGCGGCCTTTCCCTTATAAGTAACTTTGCGCTCTCTCCAATCCAGGTTCTTCAAATAGTCCGAAAGGACAACGCCTTGCACAGAACCGGAGGTTATGGGCACCTCAAACGGATACCCTTTCGCCTGGGTCGTCATTGGACACATAACCGCCAAACCCGTTTTACGGTTGTATTCCTTGGGGGATATAACCAAGGCTGGGCGG
>JAHFCG010000137.1 GCA_023249615.1 candidate division FCPU426 bacterium
AAGATTTGCGACCCCGTTCTTTTCCCGAATCCGTCCCATGGGGAACCCGTCAATTTCCATTGCGGCGGGTGACCCTATGAGAACATTGAGGTGAATGTTTACACCACCGCATTGAGAAAGGTTTGCCACAAGAAACATGTCTGCAACGGTTTGGAGGAAGAGGATGTTACTTTGGACCTGAAGGACGACCACGGGGACGAACTGGCGAACGGACTTTATTTCGTGGATGTTGAGACCCACAAAAAGGGCCTGGTGAAGAAGTACGTCAAGAAGTGCCTGAAGTTGAGGTGATGACGAATTAAAAACAACACCTTTACAACACCCTCAGGTTTTGAGGCGCGCCTCCCCAGACGCGCCTTTTTTATTTGGGGTAATCCGTTGCTGGAACGAAGCCTTTAAATTAAGATAGCCCATCTTTTGATCCCGGGGAGTTCGATGGACAAATACCTTTTTATGGCGGCGGGGGCGGTTTTGGGCGCCTTTTCCCGCTATTGGTTAGGGTTTCTGACCGCTGAAAAACTCGGCACCCATTTTGTCTATGGGACCCTTTTCATTAACCTCATTGGTTCCTTTGTCCTGGGATTGTTTCTCGCCATGCATTTGGACAAGGGAATGTTTTCCGCCAATATGCGTTACCTGGTGGCAGTTGGTTGGTGCGCTTCTTTCACGACCTATTCCACCTTCAGCTGGGATACCTTCCGTTATATTCAGGAAGGGAACCTTAAACTGGCGGCTATTAATGTCACCTTCACCCTTTTGGGTTGTTTGATCGCTACTTGGGCTGGTGTGGTGGTCGCAAGGTCGATTTAAGAATAGGAGCCATAACATGGGAATTCTGGGGAAATGCAAGGTTTTGAGAATTTACCTGGATGGTGAAATCAAATCAGGTAACCAATTGCTCTACCATGCCTTGGTGGAGAAATTGCTAAAATCTGGACTCGCGGGAGCCACGGTATTTAAGGGTATCGAGGGTTTCGGTTCCTCCGCCCATATCCATTCCGCCCGGATAATGGAAATCACCGAGAATCTTCCGATCCTAGTGGAGGTTATCGACAGCCCCAAACAGATTCTCAAAGCCCTGAACGCCGTGGAGCCCATGTTTCCCCAGCATTGCCTGGTAACCGTGCAGGATGTAAGGGTCCTCCATTATCACTCCCCCAAGGGAAAGCATTCCAAGACTTCCCGGTTGTGAGGGAGAGGCCTACCGGCTTTAAACCCTTTAATCCCTCTCAAAAATCGCCAAGTTTATAATGGTATAATCTTTTATCAATTGGCGAATAAATACCTGAATTTTCCATCTATATATTGGGACCTGATTAGCTGAGGGGCGTAAAAGTGCTTCCATTGACTCGGTTGAAATCCTTCCGGCTTTGTTTTGTCCTCTGTTTTTTTTATCCCGCTTTTTCCAACGGCCAGGCCAATCCCCCCGTGCCGCGCGGCATAGCCGGTGACCTTTGGGCCGACAAGGTCCTGGGCCAGGCGGATAACGGAATTCCCAATTACGCTTTCGGCCAAATCACGTTCAACGAGGCCACGCAAAATGGCGGGTTTGGCGCTTCGGGCAAAGTGGTGGATAAGGTCCATCAAATTTTGTATTGCTGGGACGCCCCCAACAACCGCGTCCTGGGAATAAATCTCAGTGGTTTAACCAGCGGGCAAGGTGCGCAAATTGTCCTGGGCCAGCCGGATTTTAACCACACCGGCTATAACGGGGATTCGAACTACCAAAATTTTCCCCAACCGCAATTTCCAACGGCCAGCAGTTTGGCCGGGAATTGGGCCTACTTCCAATCGCCGGCCGAGGCGGGCTCCAACGCGAACATGGCCGTGGATCCCCTGGGAAATCTTTATGTCCCGGATTTTTACAACAACCGGGTTCTCCGGTACGATTGGCCGATTGTTACGGGTCAGGCGGCCTCGCACGTTTGGGGCCAGGTCGATTTTACCCACGGCTGGTATAACCAGACGACGCCCCCCCTCAACATTAACGGTTATTCGTATGGAGGGTCACTGCCTTTGCCAACCGCTTCCACGCTCGGTTTTTTTGATTGGGCCAGCGCGGGCGGCGCCGGTGTGGGCATCGATGACTGGGGAAACCTTTGGGTGGCCGATTACATCAATGAAAGGGTGATCCGCTTTCCCAACACCAGCGGGGTTCCGGGCGGGGTTCCCTCCGCGAACGCCGATGTGGTCTTGGGACAATCCGTCTTCACCACCCATGACGTGAACGCCACCCAGTCCATGACGAACCTGGCCCAAATGAATGGGCCAAACGCGGTCCGGGTGGACTCCCAGGGAAATGTCATTGTGGGGGATGAGTTCCCGCCCAGACTTTTAATTTTTGAACCGACCGGCATGTCGGCCGGGGTTCCCACCTATACCAACGGACAATCAGCGGTCACGGCTTATAACCAGTACGTCGGGTTTCCCCATGGATTTGAATGGGACATTCCCGTCTCAGCCGGGGGGACCGGCGGACTTTGGGTGACGGATTTTTTGAGCCATCAAATCATCCTTCTTCAAATTAATTTTTCCCCGTCCCTCACGATTACCCCCCTCAAGGTCCTGGGACATGATCTGCCTCAAATCTATGGGGCTCCCGGCGCGGTTTGCCATGGCGGGGAGGGCGGAGGAAGCGTCACGGGAGACGCTTCCCGGACCTTCACCGACAATACTCCCGCCACCACCGACGCCTGGATCGCCTGTAATCCGGCGGGGGCGCAGGGTGTGGATGGAGCGGGAAATGTTTACGTTTCCTTTTCCGGGTTGATGGATATCTGGCGTTTCCCAGCGCCCATTCCTTATCCCGCGCTGGGCACGGCCCACGACGCGGATCTCCAGGTATTCAAGCCTTCCCAGTTTGGAACATCAAACACGGCTGGCAATGTGGGAATGTCGGTTCCAGGCGGCGTGGCGGTGGCGGCCGCGGGCGGCACGACCCAGATCATTGTCGGGGATAATTTGCGTATCCATTATTGGAATATGCCGCCAGCGGGTCCCTCCGGGTTGACCAATGGGCAGGCCCAGGATGGTTACGCGGGAACGACCACCCCCAACCTTCAATTGGGGGGTAAAAATTATACCCGCATGAGCAATGACAGGGCCGGACACCTGTTCGTTATCCGGGCCGGGTTATCGGTGTGTGTCTTCAATCTCCCCCTAAACAACGGGGACATGCCGGTTCAAACACTCCCTTCCACCATTCCGGTTTTAGGCGGGGGGACCCTTAGTTTGGGGGAACTGCACGGCCTTACGGTGGATACGACGGGAGGTTATCTTTGGCTGGCCGAGCCCAAAAACAGCAGGGTCATCCGGATCCGGAATCCGCTTACCACACCGATGGTGGACATTATCCTCGGTCAGCCGGACGCCGTTTCCACGGCATGCGATGGCAACGGAACCATTGTGCCTTATTCCGGGAATGGCGGTTGCCCGGGCGGCACCATTACCAGCGCTTCCACCTTGAACCAGGCCGGCGCGGTGGTCCTGGACCATCATGGCGACTTGTATGTCTCAGACCATTCGCTGGAGACGGCGGGCAATTACCGGATGCTTCGGTGGGACGCGGGCCAGCTTCCTGCCACCCAAACAACCTGCCTTTACGCCATACCCGCGACCTTTGTTTACGGCAGGAACGGGGACCTTACCGCCGCCAATTGTTATTTTCCTTCAAGCGGGGTAGCAGGCGGGGTTGCTGTTTGCGGGCCCTGGGAGCCTGCCTTTAATTCCGATGACAGCCGGATGGTGGTGGGATTAAACGGCCAGGGTGAATTCCGTTTCCCGCTGGTTCTTCAAGACCCCCGGTTGGGGGATACGGTCATTGATTACATGAAGGATTTCTCGTCCCATTCCTATTCGGGCGTATTTGATGATCAGGACAATTATTATGTAACCGATATCAACCGTAATCGGGTCATGATTTACCTTCATCCTTTCCCGGACAACACGCCCACCCCGACGCCGACGAATTCACCCACCCAAACCCCCATGCTCACTCCAACAAAAACCACGACCCCAACGCCGACCATGAGCCTAACCAATACCCTCACCCTGACATCAACCCCAACCTCGGAAGGCCCTCCGGTTATTTATCCCAATCCGGTAATCTTCAGCGGTAAGGTTTCAATCCACCTGACCTTGACGAAAACCTCCGACGTGAAAGTAAAAATTTTCACTACTGCCTGTCGAAAGGTTCTCGAGTATTCCTTTCAACAAGTCCCGGTTGGAACGGACGTTTCCATTAACCTTAAGGACAAAGATGGCACCCCCCTGGCCAACGGCCTTTATTTCGTGGTTGTTGAAATTGAGGGAAAGCGAAGCATCCTCAAATTGATGGTTCTTCGATGATTTATGTTTAAGCAAACGCACTCAAAGCACGCGCCCCAGTTGGAAGCCTTGGTTTAGTGGAATTAAACAGACCCCAAAAAATTAAAATAATTTAGTTGAACGTGCGACTTGGTTAAATTTCACGGGTCCCCCAACACCGATTTTTAACCTCTTTTTGGTCAAAATTTCTTTTGGGTGGTATATTACTTAAAACGATTTAGCTGCGAATTTTCGGGTTTCGTGAAACAAGCTGGAACTTGTTCCACCTAATTACTCAAAAACAACCAAGGGTGACACCGTGAACGGGTCTTTTGACGTCTCGAAATTTATTTCCCCACCCCTTCGCCTGAAAACGTTTTTCTTGCCAACGGTTCTCTGGTTTTTTTGCGCTTCACCCCTTCTTATTTCCCCCTTGTTCGCCGCGCCTGTCCAATTAAAAGTCAACGGCAACGCCATTGTTACCACAAGCGGCGGATGCACCGTCCGGCTTCACGGCATCAATTATTCCGGCACCGAATACAGCGCCACCGGCCAACCGGGCGGAAATCCCATGTCCGGGATCACCTTCGTGGTGCCCAACTGGAAAATCAACGTCATTCGTATCACGATGAACCAGGATTATTGGTTCGGCCAACAGGGCGCCAACCAGGCGAATTACCGCGCCCTGATCCAGCAGATCGTCACTTATTGTTCCAATAACAATGTCTATGTCGACCTGGATTTACATTGGTCGGGAACCGCCGGGACAGCCTCGGCGCCAGGCGGGGCGGGATGGGGAACCGCGACCGGCCAGCAGGCCATGCCGGACCAGAACTCCGTCACCTTTTGGTCATCGGTGGCTTCCACCTTTGCCAATAACCCCGCGGTAATTTTTGACCTCTTTAACGAACCTTTCACTACAAGCTGGGCGACCTGGAAAAACGGCGGAACGGCGGGCGGTCCCAGTTTCAACAGCGTTGGGATGCAAACCCTTCTGACGACCATTCGAAACGCCGGCGCCAATAATATGATCATTGCCGGCGGGATAGGCTGGTCCTATGACCTGACAGGAATCGCGGCCAATCACCTGACGGACACCGGGTCCGGCTACGGGGTCATTTACGCCTCCCATTTTTATCCCAACGCGGCCAACAAAATGAACGCCAGCGGCTGGGATCCCAACGTGGGGGTCTGCGTGACGGCGGGGTATCCCGTCATCATCGAGGAGTTTGGACCGGATCCCACGAATAACTGCGCCAATCAAAATGACGGGGGCGCTTATGACAACGCGGTCATTGCCTGGATGAACGGGACCAATGGACAGGGAGGCCATCTTTATTCCGGCATTGCCTGGTCATTCATTGATTGTCCCCGCCTGCAGACCGTGAACGCGCCCAATTGGACCCCGAACACATGGCACGGTGTTCCGGTTTCAATCTGGAACGTGACCTTGGCCTCGACCCCCGTTCCCGGAAGCTGCGGCGGGAGCAACACCAACACCTTCACCCCCACGCCCACCAGGACTTTTACCCCGACTTCCACTCCCACGAGAACGAATACGGTCACGAACACCTTCACCCGAACCAACACGGTGACCAATTCCGCCACCAACACTTTTACCCGCACCGCCACGATGACGCCGACCAATACCGTGGCGAACACCGCCACCTTTACTTTCACCCGAACCAACACCGTGGCCAATACCGCCACCAACACGGTTACCCGCACTGCCACGATGACGCCGACCAATACCATCGCCAACACCTCAACCAATACCGCCAGCCGGACGCCTACGGCGACACCCACCAATACGGCTTCCAATACATCGACAGCCACGCGGTCGAATACTCCTACGGGCACACCCTCCAATTCGCCGACCCGAACCCCGACTCTCACTTTCACCAATACGGCGGCGAATACTTCCACCAATACCTTTACCCGGACCGCGACCTCAACTCCTACTAATACCAATCCCGTGCCGACCAATACTCCTTCCAACACCCCGTCGAATTCCCCTTCCCGGACCCCTACCCCCACCTCCACCAACACGGTGGTAAATACTTCCACTAATACCTTTACTCAAACCGCGACTAATTCCTTTACCCGTACCGCTACGGCTACCCCCACAAATTCCCCAGTGAACACGGCTACTTCCACGAATACCAGGACGGCTTCGATGACGCCCACGGCGTCCCCCACGGCTACGCCTTCGGCTACGCCGACGGTTACCAGGACAAATACCGCGAGTTCGACACCCTCAAACACACCTTCCCGAACTCCCACAAATAGTCCGACCAACAGCCCGATGAATACAGCTACGCCAACCGTCTCTTCCACCTTTACCAACACATTTACCGGAACAGCCCCTCCCACCAATACGGCCAGCGCGACAGCCTCCCGGACCCCAACCCCCACCAGCACAAATACCGCCACAAACTCCTCCACCTCAACGGCTTCCCGCACCCCCACCGCGAGCCCCACTCAAACCACGACCAATTCCTTCACCCGAACGGCTACACCGACTCCCACAAATACGCCCACAAATACCCTGGTGAATACCGCCACCCCCACCAACACTCCGGCCAACACTTCCACCAATACCGCAACAAGGACCGCGACGGCTTCGGCTACGCCGACGCCTTCGGCAACGCTTACCGCCACGCCTTCGGCTTCGCCCACCAGGACCCCCACCTCCACCGCAACCGTAAGTTCTACTTCCACCCAAACCTTTACCGGCACGGTGCCTCCCACGAATACCGCGACGAATTCGCCCAGCCGGACTCCTTCTTCCACCCCCACCAATTCGCCCGTGAATACATCAACCTCCACGGCCTCCAATTCTCCGACTTCCACCTTCACCAAAACCGCCACGAATTCACCGACCAATTCCCCCGTGAATACCTCGACGCCTACTTTCACCAATACGTCGACAGCTACTCCGTCGAGTACACCTTCGGGCACCGCTTCCTCCACTCCGACCCCCTCGATCACCTCAACCCCCACTCAAACCTTTACCGGAACGAATCCCCCCACCAATACCTTTACACCAACCTTCACGCCTTCCTTTACCTCCACCAACACCTTCACCCCGGTGGCCACCCCGCCCCTGATGCGCCTGACGCCTGGCTTGGCCTCACCGCCCAATTCCACCCAGATTCCCGGGGCTTCCAATGTGCCGGTCCTCCAGGTCCAGTGGACCAACCAATCGAACGCCCCCACCACGCTCA
>JAHFCG010000138.1 GCA_023249615.1 candidate division FCPU426 bacterium
GGCGACAGCCACGAACACTCCCCTTATCACCAATACGGCGACGAATTCCCCCACCGTTACCCCTACCCGGACACCCTCTTCCACTTCCACCAACACCCCCACCCCGACGATTACCCCGACGATTACCCCAACCTTCACACCCACCCCTCCGTTCGTGGATATTTTTACCGCGGATAAAAATATTTTCAGTCTTTCCAATGACAAGGTCGTGAACATCAACGTTCAATACAACCAATTTCCGGGAAGTTACAATTTATGGGTTTACAACACGGCGGGGGAACACATCAAGACCCTGGATACCGCTGTCATGACCGCTCCCATCAACAAGACCTACCAATGGGATGGAACCAACAAAAACGGGGAACAATGCGCCAGCGGGGTTTATATCCTTTACCTGGTTGAGCCCTTCGGTAAAAAATTGAAAAGAATTATCCTCGTAAGATAGCGGCCTATTTCCCCAGGCTCTGAAGGGCCTGAAGCGCCCCCGGGTCGTCGGGACGTTCCCTCAATACCCGTTTTACGCAAAGGGCCGCCAGGTCCTTTTTCCCCTCGTAATAATAAAGAAGCCCCAGGTTATAAAAATAATCGTAATACCTGCCGTGGGTGCGCCTGATGCCCTCCAGAAAAAACAGTTCCGCCTCCCCAAAGTGCCCCGCGTACCCGCAAAAAATTCCAAGGTTTAAAAGCCCATTCTGGTATTCCGTCGGCTTTAGAAGGTCGCTCAGGAAAGAACCCCAGCCGGAAGGCGGGGGAGCCGACAGAATGGATTCAGGGTTGGAAAGAAACGCTTTTAAAACCCCGTGATCCGCCAAAAGTTTTTCGTAATCCAGGGAAGGGATTTCATCCCGGTAGCCCGCCCTTAAGGCGATAGCGGATGACTCGTCCAGGTAGATTAACCGCCAATTCGGCCTTCCCTTGAAATCCGTCAACCATTGGGCCCCGAGAAGGGGATTGAAGAAAATAATTTCAGGACGGAATTTCGACAAAAGGGGATCAAGCCCACCGGGGAGGAGGGAATTGGTGTAATCGGTGAAGAGTTCCAGTCCCATGACATCCAGCCGCCCGTCGATGAAGGTTTTTTGAGGTCCCCGCCAATCCAGCCAGTCCCCAAAGTCCAGTGTGTTTAAAATTTTTCCCGTCAAATGATTTTGGTTAAGGAATTCGCAGGCCTTGACCGGCAGGGCCTGTTGGTCCAATCCCAGTCCAAAACGATCGGTTGAACGATGGGAAACATAATGCGCCCCGGTTATGACCCTCAGGGAAAGACCCAGGAGGAACAGGGTGAGGCCCCAGGCGAAATAGGGCTTGGTTTCCAACAGGACCTGGAATTTCGGGATCCAGCCCCACCTTGAATCCTTCCAGATGGCCGCCGCCAGGGGCGCGCAAGCCAACATGAACAAGGGGACGTTTCTTACCGCGGAAAAGGAGAGCCCGAAGAAAAACAGCGCCAACAGCCATTCATGGATTTTTCTCTTTTTAAAATCCGCCAGGAAAAGAAACAAAAGAAAAAAACCAAAGGTTTTATAGAGGATTAAAAAAGGCGGTTCCGCGCCCAGGGAGGGCCCCAGCGGGGTCCAAGGGGACTGAAATTCCGCGATGGTGTATTTGTAAATGCTCGAGGACCCCAGGCTGGATAAAAAGGAAACAGGGAAGAAAAAACCCTTGAAAAAATGGGGATTCAGGAGGCACGCGCCGGCGGACATCCATGAAAATTTCAGGAGCTTTGGATCCACCCTTCCGTGGTGGGTGAGATCCGAGAGGGCATATGCGCCCATCGAGACCAAACCCAAAAAGAAAAGTCCTTCCGTGTTGACCCAAAACAGTTGAATCACGGGGAGCAGAAAAAGAAATTTTCTTCCCCGGTCGGCCCTTGTTTCCAAAATCCAAAATGTCAGCCCCATCAAAACCCAGGTGAGAACCTCCGGCCGGACCCGGAAACGGGTTTCGGAGGCCAATAAGGCGGCGGTGAAAAGTAAAACGCCGATGCTGTTGGGAATGCCGATGGAACGAAGCCGTATCCAAAGCAGGGCCAGGGCCAGCAGGACCAGGCCGGTATGGGAAAGGGAGAGGAGACTGTAGCCCCCGATCAGGTAACCCAGATACAGAAAAGCCTGATAAAGCCATTCCATATCCAGATATTCATTGCCCGGAACGGTGTAGGTGAAGGTATCCACGGAGGGTATGAAATGGTTTTGAATTATTTCCTTTCCGCATCGAAGGTGAAAACCCATGTCGGAATCGTTGATGAGCCGGGTCCCGAAAAGAAAAGCCAGAAGGAAGCAGGCGAGGAGGGAATAAAACCAGGGATTGGAAAAGGAAAGGCGGGCGGGCGGGGTTGATGTCATGGGTTTATTGTAAGCAAAAAATATCTTTTCACCACCAAGGACACCAGGTTCACCAAGAAACCATAAGGATTTAATCCTTTGATTTATTATTCTTAATAAAAGTCTTCATCCTTCTTGGTGACCTTGGTGAACTTGGTGGTAAAAATCTTATGGCTTTTTCAGGGTTTTCAAATATTGAAGCGCTTGCTGAGCCTGGGGGTGGTTGGGGTTCAAGGACAGGGTTTTTTCAAATAATTCCCGTGCCTTGTCCACTGAACCCATTTGGAAGGCGGTCATGCCGGCGTAATAATAGGTTTCGGGGAGTTTGGGATCGGTTGCAGCGGCTTTTTCGAACCATTCCAGGGCTTGGGCGGGTTTTCCCAGATAGGAATAAACCAACCCCACGTTGACCGCGGATTGGGGGTTCGCGGGATCCCAATTCCTGACCCATAAAAGATGGGGCAAGCTTTGCGCGTAGAGAGCCCTGGCTTTTGAGGAGGGCGTGGAGGGATTCTTTTCCCTGACGGAAATGGCTTCAGCCTCGCCCACCTTTTTAAGGGCCATCCAGCCCCGGGCCATTCCATAATCCTTCAGGAAATTGTCCCAGGTGACCTGGTCCACCGAGCTTTCCGGTTTTTCAAAATGCCGGAGGCGCATGTTTTTCCAGAGGTTCTCCGCCTTGAGTTCGTTGAAGACCGTCTTGTCAGGGGGAAAGAAAGCTTCCTGGGTCAACCCATTGGGAATCCATTGGGAATCACCCAGCCCGTCGGATTTCAAATCGGGATAGGTGAAAAAATATCTCCGCCCCGGGTTTTTCTCCACCATCCACTGGATCAGGTGGCCTCCCAGATATTCTTTTCCCTTTTCATGGAAGGGAAAGGGAACCTTTAGATCGGGATGGGTTTTGGCCAGAAACATCCGGTACCAATCCATCGGCAGGCTTCCGGCTCCCAGGACCGCGATGTCGGGTCTTTTGCCCTCCAGCAACTGGAAGTACCAGCAGGGGAAATCCAGCACGTCGCCCTTGGAAAAGAAAAGGCCGCCCTTCGGCACGGATTTCCAGGCGCTTAAAACATAGTCATAGGAATAGGTGTAATGGGGTTGACTCATTCCGGGCAAACGAAAGGCGAGAAGCCCGAGGACCAGAGCCCAGGCAAGGATCGGAAAACTTTTTTGACCGGGGGTAAATTTTCCCCCTGAAAATGAGGTCAACCAGTGGAAGCCAAGCGCGCTGAAGAGGGGAATGAGGATAAAGGAGGAGAGGGAGTAGTTCTGCATCAGGTAGATCCGCTGGCTGGAAAATTTGGAAAAGACGCAGACGGCAACGAACAAACCGCCCCAGGCCAGCAAGAGGCCCCAGGTTTTTTTCCTGTCGTTCCTCCAAAGAAAACCCAGCCCGAGAAAAACCAGAAGACCCATCCAGGAAAATTCCTGGAAGGCGGACTTGAGGTAAAAGAATCCCTGCTGGGCCCAGAGAAGGGGATCGCCGGTGAGATCCTTGTTCTTGTCCACGTAGCGGCTGACGTGGCGCAGGAAATTTTGAAGATCAATGGGGTGCGCCCAATTGATCAGGGGATCCAAGGCGGAACGGAGCGGAAGGTAAAGATAGAGGGAGAGACCCAGAATCAGGCAGGCAGAGTCACGGATAAGTTCCTTTAAACCGCTTTCCCTTTCCCTTAGTTGGACCCAAATAAAAAAGGCGAACCCGAGCCCGTAGGAAACCATGCTCATCCAATGGCCACCGAGGGAAAGCCCAAAAAGAAAAAAGGCAAGCCTGTGCCTACCCCGAAGAAGGGCCGTGAGAACCAAAAGCAGAAAGAGGGAAGTTAGTTGGTAAATCCCGTTCTTGGCGCTTAAAGCCGCCGGGTAAGCGGTGGCGCCCGCCATCCAAAGGAGACCGAAGGCGGAGCTTAACGTCAGGCCCAGATTAAAGCGTTTACGGAGGATGAGAAAAAGAGCCAGACAGCAGGCGGCCCCGGTCACGGCTGAAAATAAATTGATCCTCAGGCATAGGGGACCCAAAGGGAGGAGTGAAAAGAGCCGAGCGGGAATGAGGTAGAGGGGATAACCGGGAGGATGGGCGATGCCCAAAGAAGAGGCCGCCACAATAATCTCCGGGCTGTCATCCATATAGAAAGAAGGGTTCAGGCCCAGGAGGGCGGCCTGAAAGGCCAACAGAAACAAGATGGAGCCGACAATTTGGGTTTTGAGGGGCGAAGGTTGGTCCGTGAAAATCATTTCAAACCTCTTATACCGCAGAGTCGCCCCGCCTTGCATGATTCGAAAACGAATCATGCGGGACAGTACCGCCTTCTAAAAAATAAATTAGGAAGGTGGGCGGTGCGCAGAGACGCAAAGGTGAAGCCTTTTTGAGAAAAACAAGAAAAAAACAATTTTTTCTCTGCGTCTCCGCGCCTCTGCGGTGAAAAATCCTTATTTTTTGAACGGTTCTAAATGTTTTCATGTTCTCATCTTCCGGACCCAGGCCCACCCCCAGGCAAAAAGATATAGAAGAAGGGTGGTGAGTGAGATCCACTTTCCGACGACAAAGCCAAGAGGTTCATATTTTAAAACAAAATGGTGCCGTCCGGCGGAGAGGGGAATGGCCCGGGCAAAGACATCGCCCGGCATGACTTCGTAAACTTGTTGGTCGCTGTCGTGCAGTGCCTCCGCTTTCCAGCCCTGGCTGTAACTATCTGTCATTAAAAGCACTTGGGCTTTTTCTGTTTGGACCTGAACTTCAACCTGGTCTGTGGTCAGATCTCTCAGAAGAACCTGTCCCCGATGGGCGCTTATCTCCGGCGTCGGGAAAGGTTCCCGCTCAAGAATTACTTCCGTGGAGGGCTCAAAATCAGGGCGGGACATCGTCTCGAGGGCCCTCGGTAGGCTGTTCACCGTTTTCCAACGGGCGAGCAGAAAAGCCCTGTGCAACTGTGGAAAGGGGCTGGGGTTTGCCTGGAACTGACCGTTTTTTTTGTCGATCAGGAAGGCCAAACGGGTGAGCGCACCTTTGACGGGGGTGAGGTTCAAGACCTGAGTGTCCGCGGCGGAGTTGGGCGAGGGATTTTTACTATAAGTAATGAAGGCGGATAGTCTTTTGGGAACCATGGGATCATCCCCCCAAATATCCGGGAGTCCCAAACTTAAGGATCGGTCGTTGTGAGCGGACCAAAATAACCGTCCGCCCTCCAGGTTTTGGGGGAGGTTGCTTTTAACCGTTTTCATCTCCGCGAGAAATGGACCCACCGGAAAAGCGGGTAGACGGGAAAAGGCAAAGCCCCAAAGGGTCAGAATCCCCACGAGCGAAAGGGCCAGGGTCCAGCGGAAAAGGGTTTTGTTTCCGAGGGTTTCCCTGAGCAGGGCCTCCAGACCCGCCGCCGATAAAAGGGCGGCGAAGGCCTGGAAAAAGATCAGGAATTTAAAACTCCCCCGGAAAGAATTGAAAAGCGGAAGAGGCTCCAAAAGGGGATAAAGAAAAGTGTGATGGCCCATCGCCAAAAGGAGGGAGAGAAGCGCCAGCCCAAGGCCGATTCGGTTTCGAACCCATCCTTTTTTGCGCAAAGTGTTCAGAACGAAAAGAAACGCGACCGCTCCAATGAAGGGGGTTATTTCCCACCAAATCCTGCTGTTTGGAAAAGCCGAGGAAGGGTCAAGCCCCCCGAAGAAACTGGGGGTCAGCAGGGAGACCAGGCCAAGGGGAGAAATCGAGAAAAAATTGGGGTCGCCGGCCTGGAGGGAAAGATCCCGTCCGAACTCCTTCGCCGCCTCAAGCCCAGGGAGCCATTGAATGGCGGTCACCCCTAAGGCCAAAAATCCCAAGCCCATTCCGGCTGAAATCTTTTGGAGCAGGTTGGTCGGATTTCGAAAGAGCAGGGCCAGTGCGTAAAGGGCCGCGATCAAAAGGGTGTAAAGAAAATATTGGGGGTGGCCTGAAAGGAGTTGGAGGGAAAGGACTCCTGAACCCAAGAGGATATTTTTCAGGCCGGGTTTTTCCAGGATTTTTTCAACGTAAAGGAAGACCAGGGGAATCCAAGCCATGGCGCAAAGGTTGGTCAGGTGGCCGGGATAAACATGAAGGAAAAAGGAACCGCCGAACATGAAAACAAAGGCCCCGAAGAGGGCGGACAGGAAAGACAAGCGGTTGGATGCCAGCCAAAGGTAAGTGAAAAACCCGGCCAGGAAAACATGAAGCGCCATGGAAAAATTGAGAGCGATAACCAGGGGCAGAAAAAGGAAGAACCAGTTGAGGGGATAAAGAAGGGCCGATTGGAAACCCGCGAAGTAGGGGGCCCCGCAAAAGACGTAGGGATTCCAAAGGGCTAGATGGCCCTTCGCCAGTTCGGAAAAGCCGAATTGCCTCCAGCCGTAAAACTGGTTGGCCAGGTCCCCGTTCGCCATGGAAACCAGGAGGTCCCCGGAAAGAATGATGGGGCCGAAAAGAAGAAGAACCGCTCCGCCCAAAAGGATGGCCGCGGGGGTTTTATTTAGGGAGGCGGGGGAGAGAAGGTTCCAGGATTGCGCCTCTTGTGCCGGATAATTTTCGGGAGAAGAAGATTTCATTGGTTTAGCATATAACAGGGACGCTTGCCTTCCCAAGGAGTAAAACTTTGGAGGGAAGGGATTGATGGATTTTAGGAATTTGATTGTCATTGCGAGGAGCTCCGATTTTGGAGCGACAAGATTGTGGTGCATCGGGTTTTCAAACCGAGCATGGTTGGCCAAAGGCCAACTATAATCAAAAGCCGACCAAAAACCGCAGTTTGTGGAATGTTGTGGATTGCTTCGTCGGCCCTAAAATCGGGCCTCCTCGCAATGACAATAAAAATAAAAACAACCCCTTCTCCCTTTAGGGGAGAAGGATGGGATGAGGGTAGTTTTTTAGTCAAGGCACCCTCACCCCGCCCTCTCCCCTCAAGGGAGAGGGGGAATTGAAGAAAAGGCGGCTGCTTTTGACCAGCGAAAACAAAACCAATTTCATTCTCCGGAAAAGGCATCTTTCCCTCCGGGAGTTGTCCGCCCAAACGGGTCTAACCGAGGAAGAAGTCTCGGAAGTTTTAAAAGGGAAGGAATCACTTCTCCACCCCGCCCCCCCGGTCATTTCCCTTGAGGGTCGAGGCGTCTTTTGGTTTGGGTCCGGTTTGCTGGTTTTTCTGGTGGGCCTGTTTTACCTTCCCGTGTGGGGCAA
>JAHFCG010000139.1 GCA_023249615.1 candidate division FCPU426 bacterium
GGAGCCCCGAAAAAAGGAACCCAAAGGGGAAAAAAAGAAGTTTAAGGGCTTTGGACATATCTAGACGATAAAAGAGGAAAAAGTGGATGCCAAGAAAAATCTGGAAAATCGGGGATTCGAACAAACTCCGTTGTAGTGGCGGGCCTGTCTGCCTGGCGTAGCCTGGGCGAAGCCAGGAGACCCGCCACTACGAAAACCCTGGCCTACTCCACCATCAGCCAATCGAGGGCTTCCCGTAAATCGGTCGAGGCGTTGACTGTCAAACCCCGATTAATCGCCACGGTTTCGCCGAAACGATGGGGATCCAGCACCGGCTCCTTCCCTACCATGGAAAAACGACAATGGGAAATACTTCGTTTTTTGACCCGCTCAAAATATTTGACGGAAAAAGACTCGGCGAAGTGGAAACGGTCGATGGGTTGAATATGACCCTTGACTTCCCGGATATCCAGGAGAACCCGAAAGATTTTATTCTCCTCACAGGCATCCAGAATTAGGTCAATACAATGGATGGCGGCCGCGAATTCGTATTCGCCTTCCATCATGGCATGCAGATAATTGGTTTTGGGGTCCATTTTGAGAGTAAATGCCATAAATCCCGTTCGGGTAAACCTTTCAGAATTTTTAAACCGGCGACGCCACGGAAAGCCATTCAAGGGCTTCCGCCGGATCGTTGGTTACCTTGAGCGTCATTCCCCGGTTGACGGCCACCGTCTCATCAAATTTCCCCGGATCAATGATGGGATAAACCCCCAGGATCGCGAAACGCGCGTAGGGAAATTTCCCCAGGTTTTTAAGATCGAAATATCGGAAGGCGAAAGTTTCAAAAAGGTGGAACCGTTCCAGGGAGGGAATCAAACCCGCGACTCCCCGGACATCAATTAAAATTTTGAGGGCTTGGTTTTCCTCAACCGACTTGAACAAAAGCTCGATGATTTCCATCGCCTCGGGAAATAGATACTGCCCCTCAATTTTGAGGAGCAGATAATTTTTTTGCGGCTCGCTTTTCAGGTTCAGGGGCATATATTGCTCTTCCAAAAGCACGGTTGGAAAGTTCCATATTTTGTCCCTTAAGACTATCCCAACCTTGGAAAATTTGATAGATGCCCTTTAAATGTCCCCCTAAAAAACCGCCCGGTTTTATTTAAAAGTTAAACAGCAGGGAGCGGCCTACCCCTTCCCCGGACTTTTTTGACGCGGCTGGTTCGTTTTTTCAACCGGCTAGGTTGAGTCCCCTCTCCACAAAGTTTCCAAAGGACCTCCCAAAGGCGGATGCCCTGTTTTGTTGGCCCTTTGTCGTATCCGCCGTTTTCCCCCCGCCGAAACTTCTTTTCCTTAACGGAAGTCGCAACAATACGGACGGGGAATTTGGGTTATCTTGGGGCACCCACTTTCTTTTAATGGATGGATAGCTTATATATTGGCCCATGAGGTTCTAAAAACAATCTGGAAAGGAAGTAAGGTAATGAAAAAGTTCTTTCTGCTTTTTGTGGTTTTTGGTTTCTTGGCGGTTTCATCGGCCGACGCAACGGAGTATGTCATCGACAAGGCCCATTCCACTATCGGCTTCTCCATCAAGCATATGGTGACCATGGTGCGGGGAAATTTTAAGGATTTTGACGGGACTTTCAGTTTCGACGAGAAGAAGCCGGGCGCCGGCAAGGTCAAGGTCACCATTCAAACCGCCAGCATCAACACCAATAACGAGGGCCGGGACAAGCATTTGCAAACCCCTGATTTTTTTGACGGCGCGAAATATCCGACCCTTACTTTTGTCAGCAAAAAAGTAACGGCCAACGGGGACAAGCAATACAAGGTGGTTGGCGACCTGACCATGCGCGGGGCAACCAAGCCGGTCACCCTGGACGTTGAATATTTGGGAGCGGACGCCTTTATGGATATGGACGGGGTGGGGTTTTCAGCCACCGCTAAAATTGACCGCAGGGATTTCGGTTTGTCCATGGGACAGGACAAAATGACCGCCGCGAAAAATTTGATGGTGGGTAACGACGTCAATATCACCCTGGATATCGCGGGAACGAGCAAGGCCAGCATGGAAAAGATGAAGAAAAAGCAGAAGGAAAAAGCCGCGGAAAAAAAATAAAGGACTAGCGCGAATAAAAGGGCTGGGGTATCCCGCTCCAGCCCTTTTTTATTGGAAAAAATAATCTTTTCCAACCCCATTAACCGCCGATGACGGCGGATGGACGCCGATAAACATGGATTGGTTAAGGAAAAAATCCTTATCGGCGTTTAGTTGTCGGGTTTGATCCCCGGCAAAATGCCTTTCATCGTTCTTGGTGCCCTTCGTGCCTTCGTGGTTCAAAATGAATCGTTTAAAGGAAAATCCTTATCGGCGTTCAGTTATCGGGTTTCATCGGCGGATAAAATTGTTCGGGTCCCGGGTTTTCTTGGTAATATGTGCGCCGGCAAGAAAGAAGACTTTCTTTTCAAACTATCGGTTCAGTGTTGCCTCAAATCAATAAAGGAAATAAGAAAATGAAAAAATTAGTCCTGGTGATGGCCGGATTGGGTCTGTTGTGGGTGACTTCCGCGAACGCGGGGGAGTATGAAATTGACAAGATCCATTCCCATGTCGGATTTTCGGTCAAGCACATCCTGAGCATGGTGCCGGGAAATTTCAGGGAATTTAAGGGAATCTTTTCCTATGATGAAAAGAAACCCGAAGCCTCCCAGCTCAAGGTCGCCATCGCGGCGGCCAGCGTCTACACCGGGACCCAAAAAAGGGACGAACACCTGAAATCCCCCGACTTTTTTGACGCCAAAAAGTACCCGACGATTTCCTTTGAAAGCAGGAAAGTCACCTCCTCTGGCGGAAAAAAACTCAAGGTGGAGGGGGACCTGATCATGCATGGAATTAAAAAACCCGTTTCCCTGGACGTCGAGTATCTGGGAACGGATTCGATCATGGGCATGGATTCGATTGGGTTTTCCGCCACGACCAAAATCGACCGCAGGGATTTCAATTTGACCTGGGGCCAGGACAAAATGTCCGCCGCCGGTAATCTCGTGGTGGGCAACCAGGTCGATATCCGCCTGGATATCACGGGTTTGAGCAGGGCCAGCATTGAGAAAATGAAAAAAATGCAGAAACAAAAACCGGTCAAAAAACTGGCGCCCAAAAAAGAAACCAAAAAAGAATCCAAAAAGAAATAAAGGAACACGATCGTTCCCAGGGCTGGAGCCATCGGCTTTAGCCCTTTTTTTCAAAAAAGCCAAATCCAATCAAGACCCTTTTGCCGCCGATAACTGCCGATGGGCGCCGATAAAACAAAAATGGGGGAATCAAAGATTCTATATCGGCGTTTAGTTATCGGGTTTGATCGGCGGTAAAAGAGTTTTGAGGATGAAAATTTTAACTGGGTAAAGGTTCAATGGGCCCGATAAAACATGAATTGGTTAAGGAAAAAATCCTTATCGGCGTTTAGTTATCGGGTTTGATCGGCGGATAAAAATGGTTTTGGCCTTTGTTTTTCCTGGTAAAATGCTTGCGGGTCAGAAATGGAGTTTTTTATGTCCGACAACAATTATGAACCTAACGACGAGGTCTTTAACCTGCTCACCCGCAAGGTGGGAAGCGTCCTGAACGTTAAGGAAATCGGCTCCTCTTCCTCCAACAGGAAAAAATACGTCCGGGTTTTCATCAAACAGGATCTTCCCGACGAAATCTGGGCGGTGGATGAGATCGCCCTTTGGGTTAGACCCAAGAAGATGATGACGTAAAACAACCAAAATTCAAATTTTCACCACGAGCCCCTTCGGGGCCACAAAGTTCACGAAGTAAAACCTAAAGAAATTTTATTAAAATCAAAAGCCATTTTGGTCTTACTTTGTGAACTTGGTGTACTTCGTGGTAAACAAAGGTTTCTTGACTCATGAAAAAATCACACTTTACCCCTGCCTTTTTCAAATTCCTGCGGGACATCAAGAAAAACAACAACCGGCCCTGGTTCCTGGCGAACAAGGAACGGTACGAGAAGGTTGTCCGCAACCCTCTTTTGGATTTTATCGGGGAAGTCGGCCGTCCCCTGCGCCAGATCAGCAAACACATCATCGCCGACAACAGTCCCTCGGGCGGTTCCATGTTCCGCATCTACCGCGACGTGCGTTTTTCAAAAAACAAGGCCCCTTACAAAACCCACGCTTCCGCCCATTTCCCCATCGCGCGGGGAAAAGACGTCCACTCGCCGGGCTTTTACCTTCACCTGGAGCCGGGAGGCGTTTTCTGCGGCGGCGGCATCTGGCACCCCGAGCCTCTCGTGTTGGGACAAATTCGGGACTTTATCGCCAACCATCCCCGGCAATGGAAACAGGTTCTCACGGACAGGAATTTTAAAAAATCATGTTCCCTGGAGGGCGACAAGTTACAGCGTCCACCCAAGGGCTATCCCCCCAACCATGAACTTATCGAGTATTTAAAATATAAGGATTTCACCTTCTTCATCGAGCTTGATGAGAAACAAGCCTGTTCCCCCAACTTTATGGATAAATTCGTGGAATCCTGCCGCGCCGGTGCTCCCTTGATCGAGTTCTTGGCCACCGCGTTAAAATTTGAGTGGTAAATAATTTTTTTGATCTAATCCTGTCATCCAGAGTCTCCAAAGGAGACGAAGGATCTAGGTTTCAACTGATAACATAGATTCTTCGCTACGCTCAGAATGACAGCTAAAGAAAGAACCAATGTCCAAATCCCGCCAGCTGCCCGAGGCCTTCCTCACCAAACTCCAGAGACTGATTCCCGCCAATCAATGGGACAGGGTCTCCAAAAGTTTCAACACGGAAAAACCAACTACCTTCCGGGTCAACACCATCAAGACCAACCGTAATTCCCTTCGTGAAAAACTTGAATCTGCGGGTTTCAAAATGGAAAACGTCCCTTGGTACAAGGACGCCTTCATCCTCCGCAAGGGTTTACAGAAGGACCTGGAAAAAACCGATTCCTATATAAAGGGCGATCTCTATGTCCAGGGCCTCTCCAGTATGATTCCGCCCCTGATCTTGGACCCTCAGCCAGGTGAAACCATTCTGGACCTGACCGCCGCACCCGGCGGTAAAACCACCCAAATGGCGGCCTTAATGTCGGGCCAGGGCCAAATCGTCGCCAATGACAACAACCCCATACGGGTCGAGAAATTAAGGGCCAATACCGATCTTCAGGGAGCCACCTGCGTGAACATCCCCGACGCGGGCGATGGGGGGCTTTTCTGGAAACATCATTTCGAGGAATTTGACCGGGTGCTTTTGGACGCGCCCTGCAGTTCGGAGGGGCGTTTCCTGTTGGACGAGCCCTCCACCTACGGTTACTGGCGGAAGGATACCAACCAGAAAATGGCCAAGGACCAGAGGCGCCTTTTCAAATCGGCTTTCTATTCCCTGAAGCCGGGCGGAACGATGGTCTATTCCACCTGCACCTTTTCCCCCGAGGAAAATGAGCTGGTCTTGAACTGGGCGTTGGAAACTTACGGCGATGGCATGGCCATCGAAGATATTTCATTGGCCTTACCGGCCGCCACCCGAGGTCTTACCGTCTGGGAGGATTTGAAATTGAATCCCGCCGTCGCCAAATCCCTCCGCGTGCTCCCTACCAATGATATGGAGGGATTTTTCGTGGCGAAGCTAAGAAAAACCAAATCGATTCCTCCTCCCCCGCCGCAGGATTTTTCACACGTAAACCCAAAGTCGGAAGACAAAACCGCTTGAACCACCAAGGGCACTACCCGTCAGCCCTTGGCTGAGGGCGTAAACGAGGGCACCAAGAAAACCAAAAGAACCATTAAAATGTAATGACTTCGTAGGGGTAATTCCCTGTGCTTGCCCGGGGCATCCGCAGGGGGATGCCCCTTCACCGGTTTCGTAGGGGCGAGGCATGCCTCGCCCCTACAACTTCCGATTTCAAATAGGAGGTGATCATGCCCCGTCCACTTCGTTGCAAAAACCTTAATGATATCCGGGCCGATTTAACCCTTCTGGAAAAGAGCCCTGTGGAAACAACCGGCAACTGGTCTTATTTCCAAATCATCACCCATTTGACCCAGGCGGTTGAGGGGAGCATGAAGGGATTAAAGCGGGAAATGCCCTGGTGGAAAAAACATATCTTGGGACCCCTATTGCACCGTCTCTTCGTGATGAAGGGTTACATTCCTGCGGGGATTAAAGGAAGGCCGGTGGAACGGGTCGAGGGAAATGAGGCCGGGGCCGTCGCCCAATTCCGGAAGGCTTTGGACGCGTTTGAGAAGTTTGAGGGCCCCCTCAGCGACCATCCCATCCTGGGGCAGTTAAATAAGAAACAATGGGCGTCTTTTCATCCATTGCATTTCCAAAACCACGCCCGCCACGTTAAAAGTCAAAAGCACGGGTTATAGTTTATTGTTATTGGCTAAATCTTGTTTATACCAATCTAGGTCAATGGAAATTTGACCTTGTGGGTCAACTCTCAATGTTTGCCATTCATATCGTTTTTTATTAACCGCCATTTTGATGCTGTCTTGAATCTTTTTTTGTTTGATTAAAATGCGCTTTCTATCTAATAAAACCAACTTTTCCATTGCTGAATCAGATTTCATCCCTTGAAAAACAATGTAATCAATGGGATGAAACACTACTTTCGCCTCATCAGCATTCATATTTCTAGGTGAAAATATAGTATCCAATTTTCTTACTTCCTCATCCGCTTCATGGCGACCTAATTCTCGTGACTTGGTTAATATTTCTTGCTTTTTTTCATTCATCTGATTTTCTTCCGCTTCAAGCCTGGCATCCATTTCTTCAATATCATCCATCCAATCTTTAGAGGGACGATTTTTTAAATATAAATGGAATTCACTTAAACGTTGGACAGCATGACATTTCGGACAAAGGCAAAATATTTTTCTCTGAAGTTGAAAATACTCAACGAGACTATTAAACATTTTTTCCTCTCCTAATAAATCTGAAATTCAACTTTTCCGTCATCAACCAATCTTCTTATTGTCTTTTGCCGATCGGTTAATCTCGCCTCTCCAGATTTCACTTCCATAAACACTAACGAATCAACGTACGAATTTTTATTTAACCCATTAAAAACAATGTAATCAATTGGGTCGAACAGAGACCTGCAGTCGGCATGATCCAGATTAAAACCTTCTAGAGTTGGAGCCAGTCTTTCAAGAATTAAACCCAAATTGGTAGCTTTCGTGGTTCGTTGAGAATGTATTGGTATTTCTTCTTTTAGATTTTTAAGATCAGATCGTATTTTTTTAATTTCAATTAATCTGTCCTCATAAATTTTTAAAGCCTTGAATGTAAAATCATCGTTATAGAATAAATCAGCTTTTTTTAACAAAAACGAATCGCCGCAATTTGAACATTCCGCATGGAAATCTTTAGACTTCAAGGTTTTTATAAGCAATTTTGCTTTTTCTTTTGCACTCATTTTTCAACCTTTGTTATTGATT
>JAHFCG010000140.1 GCA_023249615.1 candidate division FCPU426 bacterium
CCGAACAGTCTTTACTGATTACCTATTCACCGCAGAGGCGCGGAGGTCGCAGAAAAAGAGAGAAAGAATCATGGGTTCTAAAAGAAAATATTTCATCTTGGTGGCGATTTACTCTGCGGTAAAAGAGGTTTTATGTCGAATCGGTTAAAATTCTTTCTTCTTTTCGTTTCACTCTTCGCTTTGCGGTTGGCTTTTGGTTTGTTCGTTTTTCCCGTGCAACCGATGGAAGACGAAATCCAAACCTACCTGATCGGCCTGAAATATTTCACCACCGGCGCCTGGCCTTACTACGGCAATTATGTCGTATCGCCGAATGACGAGCTCCTGACCCAGGACCCCGGCGCCCTGCAGGCTCTCCTGGTCGGGTTGCCGTTAAAAATCTGGCCCGACCCCCTTTCGCCCTTTCTTTTTTTAAACCTTCTTTCCACCGCCGGTTTCTGGTTTTTGGGTTGGACCCTTTCCCTGCGCCTTCCAAAACTTTCCCCCTGGTTTATTCTTCCCTGGGTGTTGACGCTTCCCTGGTGCCTGCATTACTCAACCGGAACGTTGAACCTCAGCTACTCCATCGCGGGGGCCTGCGTTTTCTTCACGGCTTTTTTGGAATCCCTGCCCTCGCTTCGCCTGGGCTGGATTCCTCTTCCCCTCGCCAACGCCTTGATGGGCTTCTGCCTCTTCTGGAACGCGCAGTTACACCGTGTTTGGGTTCTCTTGCCTCCCTTTATCCTCGCGTCCCTTTTTCTTCAGTGGAGGCGGGATCGGAAAATCACCCCTTTCCTATTCACGGTCCTGGGAACCCTTCCGCTATTGGCCCTGATGATTCCCACGTTTCTTCTGAACGACTATCACTTCCACCGGGACGTTTCCGGCCTCTCTTTCGGTTTCAACCTTAACAATTTTTTGGGGATTTTCACCCTTCTGTCCCGTTTTCTTTCCTTGGCGTCCCAGGAGTTGCCGCGTTTTCTGGGTTTAAACACGACGGAACGGATCAGTTTTTTGTCCAGCCAACCCCTTCTCTTTTTGCCTGGGGCCTTTCTTTGGATTTTCGGGATACTTCAGGTCGTTATCCTGATGGGTTTTTGGTTTGATTTCCGGAATCCCCGGCCTGATTGGAAATTTATCCGCCTCCTCTCGGGTTTATCCTTCCTCCTTATTTACACGGCCCTCCTCTTCACGGATAAAACCTTGGATGTGAACCACTATTACGAAATGCTTCCGGTGGCGGTGATTTACTCACTCTATGTCTGGGAAAGATGCTGGGCTTTTCAGGCCGTCAGGCGTTTTCTTTGGGTTTTTCTCTCGTTCGGCATAATTTTCCAGATAGGATATGTCCTGGTTCAGGCCCCCCGAAAGGAATCCTTTTATTTGAAATACCGGGAAGCCATCCGGCAGGCCATCCAGTCTAAGGATTACGAGGTCCTGGGCAAACGCTGGCCGGGAAGCCTCTACTAGATGAAATGGATAATGAAAAATGAAGAATGAACAATTGAGGAAAGTTCGGGAAAGCTGAAATTTTTACATTATTAATTTTACATTTTAAATTAGGAGCAAACCATGTTTCAAAAAAGCGCGTTTCTATTCCTACTTGCCGGGATGGCCTCGGCTGCTGACGTAAATTTTCTCATCCTGCCCGATGAGGCCGTCGCCCCCATCAGTCCCTACATTTACGGCATCAACGACAAGGATCCGGTGGATACCAACACCACGGTCCGCCGTTTGGGGGGCAACCGGATGACCGGTTACAACTGGGTCAATAACGCTTCCAACGCCGGAAACGACTGGAAACACACCAGTGATGACTGGATGTGCGCCCAAAACCTTCATTACACCGACTGCGACAAACCTGGGTCCATGATCAAACAATTCGTGGAGCAAAGCCAGAAGGCGGGTCTTGATTCCCTCATCACCGTTCCCATGTCGGGTTACGTGGCCGCGGATAAAACCGGCGAGGTTTCAGAAAAGGAAACCGCCCCCAGCCCCCGTTGGAAAGTCATAAAGTTTCACAAAAAGGGGAAATATACACTGACCCCCAACCCAAAAGACCCCATCGTTTATGAGGATGAGTTTATTAATTTCCTCGTCTCAACTTTCAAAAAGGCCTCCGAGGGCGGCGTGAAATTCTATAACCTGGACAACGAAACCGCCCTTTGGCCTTCCACCCACCCCCGCATTCACCCGAAAAAAACCAGTTACTGGGAAATGAGAAACCTCTCCGAGGGTCTGGCCGTGAATATCCTTAAAGTCGACCCCACGGCGCAAATCATCGCCCCCGCCTGCTACGGATGGAACGAGTTCACGACGCTTCAGGACGCGCCCGAGGCGAAAGACCTCAACGCGACCTTCGGATCTTATTTGGATTTCTACCTGGAACAAATGAAGGAGCTTGAAAAGAGCCACAAAATGCGCCTGCTTCACGCGCTGGACCTGCATTGGTATCCCGAGGCCCAGGGCGGTGGGAAACGGATCACGGAAAATGACATTTCCCCCGATTGCGTGGAGGCCCGCCTTCAGGCGCCCCGCAGTCTTTGGGACCCCGCCTATGTTGAAAAAAGCTGGATCACCCAATGGTCTACCAACGGCAAGCCGATTCAACTGCTGACCTGGATGAAGGAAAAAATCGATAAACATTATCCCGGAACGAAAATGTCCTTCACGGAATATGACTATGGGGCGGGCGATCATATTTCCGGAGGCCTGGCCCAGGCGGACGTTTTGGGAATCTTCGGGAAATTCGGGGTTTACCTGGCGACCTATTGGGGGGATTTAAAAACCTACAACAAGGCCGCCTTCAAGATTTTCCGCAACTACGATGGTAAAAATTCCGCCTTCGGCGACACCTCCGTTTCCTCGGCCACCGACGACATTATCCAGACTTCCGTTTACGCCTCGACCGACACCAAGAATACCGGCGCCCTTTGGGTTTTGGTTTTGAACAAGAACCAGAAGAATCCCATTCATGGGAAATTCAAGGTTCAGGGGAAGGGCCTCTACAAGACCTACGATTCCTTCGGCTTTGATGCTAAATCAGCGGATATCAAACCGGGCAAAAAAGGAAATTTCGACAAGGATCATTTTGATTATTCGCTTCCGCCCTTGTCCGCGACCCTATTCGTGTGCAAAGGCCAGTAAAAATTATTCCAGAGCCCGGCCTTTTGTTTCCGGAAAGGTCCAGACCCAGGCGCCTGCCGAAAGGGCAAAAAAAGCCCCCAGGGAAATGCCGGCGCCTAATCCGTAATATTTCCCGATCCAGGTTATTAAAACCGGGGTAAAAAACTGCACTCCTCTCGCCAGGTTGAAAGCCGTCCCCATCGCGGTATTCCGGATCTTCGTCGGAAATAATTCCCCGAACAAGGGGCCGTAACCTCCGAACATTCCCGTGCCAAATCCCACCAAGAACATGAAGAAAAGGATGACCGCCGGCACCGCCGCGGCTGTTTCCCAAAAAATTGTCACCATCAGAAGCCCCACCGCCATCAGGATCGAATAAGCGGAAAAAGCCGGCCGCCGCCCGTAGTGATCAGCGAAGAAACCAAAGGAAAAATAACCCAGAAAACCGCCCGCTTGGGTCACTAAGATCCAAGCGGCCGACTTAGCCATGGAAAAATGCCTCTCCTGGTTCAGGTAACCGGGGAGCCAGGAATAGGTGAACCAATAGGCGGACATGTCGAGGGTAGCCAGGACCAAGGCGAACAGGAACATTTTCCGGTGCGTGGGTGAGAGAAGGGTCAGGACTGGGCTTGGAGTCTTACGGGCCGAACCGGATTTTTCCGCCTTTTGTTTTTCCCATAGGTCCGACTCGGGCATGCTTTTACGGATGAATACCACCAGCAAAGCCGGCAAGACCGAAAGAATAAAACAGGCCCGCCAACCCCAGACCGGGGCGATAAACCCGCCCGCGAGGGAAGCCAAAGCGATGCCTATCGGCGCGCCGGTTTGCATAAAAGCCCCGAAGCGGCCCCTCATGGAAGGCGGGAAGGATTCTCCCACGTAGGTTTGACCGGTGGCCCATTCACCGCCAACCCCCAAACCCGTCAGGACCCTGAACAACATCAAGGACCAAAAGTTGACCGAAAACCCGCAAAACAAGGTCCCGAAACTGTAGGTTAAAATGGTCCATTGAAGGGCCTTCTTCCGGCCGAAGCGGTCGGAAAGGACGCCGAATAAAATGCCGCCCAATGCGGTGGCCGCCAGGGATGTCCCCAAAATGTAGGAAAGCATTTCCTTGGGTAAATGAAGTTCCTCCCCGATGGGTCCCAAAAGAAAAGAGAAGAGGATCAGGTCATAAAAATCAAAAACCCAACCCGCCCAGCTAAAGAGGAGGATCTTATAGTGAGTCGCGGTCGGTTTAGCGGACTGGTTTAATAACATGACTCATCCTAACAAGGCGCCAGCGTCGTTGACTGTTTTTCGATTCTACTTAAATTTTTGGAAACCGGCTCCAGGGAAACATCACCCCAAGACCCCGCTCCCACAAAGCGTCGGGTAAAAGCCAGCGAAGGTAATAGGTAGCGTAATCGTCGGCCTTGACCAGGTAACGGCGTTTCATGGGGCTGTCTTCCAGGGCCTTTAACACAACCCCGACTAATTTTTCCACAGGCGCGGCCTTCTTAAACCGTTCCTTTGAAACCTCCTCAAATTGCCTGGTGAACGGCGTGTAAGGTGATTGGGGCGACATGACCTTCTTTCCCATTCGGGCGTTTTGAACCACGGACGTTTGTATTTCCCCCGGGTTCACCTCGGACACCTCGACTCCCCATGGCCGTGTTTCCATCCGGAGCGCCTCGGTGATGGAATTGACCGAGAACTTCGTGGCCGAATAGGCCCCCAAACCGGGAAGGGACGCGAACCCCGCGACGCTCCCGATGTTAAGAATTTTTCCTGACTTTTGTTCGCGCATGATGGGAAGTACCGCCCGGCAAACCCTTAGGATCCCAATGACATTGGTTTCAAACTGGGCCTTGAGATCCTCGTCCGATAAATCCTCCAAAAAACCCGCCATCACAAAACCCGCGTTATTAATAACCACGTCGATTCTTCCTTCTTTTTTAAAAATTAAGGAAACCGCTTTTTGGACGGAGGGCGTCCGGTCCACGTCCATCACGATTGGAAAAACAGGAAGACTCCGGCTGAGTTCGAAAAGTGGTTCAGCCTTTTTAAAATTGCGGTAGGTTCCGTACACCTTGTGGCCTTTTTCGGCCAGAGCCTTCGCGCAAGCCAGGCCGAAGCCTGAATTGGCGCCAGTGATCAAAATGACGGACTGGTTTTTCATTGACCCCGCCTTTGAAAACGCCGGTACATCCACCGAAGAAGCAGATCGTAAACCACATCCGGAAGGAACCAACGGATGACCGGAAACCATTCCGCGTCAAACCCCGCTGGATAACGAACGGCCATTCGATGAGCCTGAAGGGCCTTCAGGATGGTTCCCGCCACATTTTCCGGACCCGGCGCCTTTGCCGATTGTTGATTTCCATAATTCAGAACCTGGTTCATGACGTCCTGGTAAGCCGAACCTTTTTTGATAAAGGTTTTTGCCTTATGACGGTTCGCTTTGAACCGGGTGTTTATCTGTCCCGGCTCCACAACCGAAACCTGGATATTGAAAGGGCGCACTTCAAGACGCAGGCTTTCGGTGATGGCCTCCACCGCGTATTTGGTGGAACAATAAAGACCGATTCCCGCGAAGGTCATTTTGCCGGCCAACGACCCGATATGAATGATTCGGCCTGATTTTTGAGCCCTCATCGCCGGCAAGACGGCCCGGGTCACCCTCATCAAGCCGAAAACGTTGGTTTCGTATTGGGCCCGGATTTCTTCATCCGAAAATTCCTCCAAGGCCCCAAAAGCGCCCCACCCGGCGTTATTGACAAGCACATCGATTCGGCCCGTTTTTTTCAGTAAGGAAGCCGCGGCCTTTTGCACGGAAGCTGGTTTATCCACGTCGAGAGGAAGGATTTCGAGAGTTAAACCCCTGGCGGCCTGACGCAGGGGTCCGGCTTTTTTTAAATCCCGCATCGTGGCGAATACCCAGAAACCCTGCCGGGCTAGGAGCAGTGCCGTATCAAAACCGATTCCGGTGGAACAACCAGTAATAAGCGCGACCTGACGATTTTCCAAAGACACTCCAAATTAAAGGAATTTGTTCCCGCAGTTTAATTCAAAACCATCAAAAAAGCCTCTCGGGGCCGTCCTTTCAAGATTGCCGATCGTCCTAAAAAAAGATAGGATAAACCCCTATTTATCCCGCAAGGAGAGCCCGTGCGCCTTCAATCCATTTTTCTGATTACCCTTCTCTCCCTGCTTCTTCCCCCGGCCCTTTTCGCAACCCGCCCAACCTACAATGAGGCCAATGTGGAAAAGTTGGATGGAACCATCATGGTCCAACACGCGGACGGTTCCAAACCCACGGCTCTTCAAACCGGGAGCACGGTGGAAAAAGGCGACATTATTAACGTTTATGATCAAAGCTGGGTCATTATAAAAACCCACAAGGGGGATCGAATCGGCATCAAAGGCGGATCCGTGGTGGCCATTGATGAATATTACATTGAAGGTCCGGATCGGCAAATTAGACTTTTACTTCAAAAAGGCGATCTCCTTTTAAGGACTAATGGATGCGGTTCCCGCCAAAGTTTTTTTGAGGTTAATACAGGCAACGTTGTTACTTCCGTAAACGAGGTTCAGGCAACCCTGGGTTACCTCCCCGCCAAAAACCATTTAAACGTTCAATACTTCAACGGAAAAATGACCGTGATCGACAAGGACATTGAGCAAAAATTTAAAACTGAATATTCCGAACACAATTGGGAAAATGGAAAAATGACCGAGGAAGAGCCCCTCCCCGTGGATGAAATGGATAAAGTCAATTTTGACCGTTTTTTCAACGCCGAAGACCTCCTTCAACAAATTGGAAACAACTTCCTTTTGGCTGATAATCTTCTCGGGGACGTTTTACGGGGTTCTGAGGGTGGCAGCTCCGATTTAAAGCAGGCCCGAGACCTTTACCACGAGGGTTGGAGAAGCTACAACGCGGGACAATTTAAGTCCGCAAAAGATTTATGGAAAGCATCGCTGGCGGTAAAACCTGATTATCAAAATGCCCAAAGCAGCCTTAGAAAATTATCGGAAGAACACCCGGAATTGAAAATCGAAGAATCAGATTGGAAATACGAGAGTCAAGCACAGAAAAAACCTTAAACCTAAAAAAACTTTTCCTGGATTTCCCCTGGCCGACCCCAACATTGAATTTGAATGTCCCTACTGCGGTTACCCCAACTTTTCCCCATTAGATCCCATTTCCGGAACTCAAGAATGGACCACCGATTGCGAGAATTGCTGCCGACCCATCGTGTTGAGGGCCAAGGTCAGAAACGGCGAGATGGAGGAGCTGGAGGTAAATC
>JAHFCG010000029.1 GCA_023249615.1 candidate division FCPU426 bacterium
AATACTTTTTTGGAGGTTTTCATGACTCACGACTTTTCGTTGTTCCAGGTTCTTTTGAAGGGCGGTTGGACCATCGGGCTTTTGATCCTGATGTCCATCGTCGTTTTCGGCATCCTTTACGACCGCTGGAAATTTTTTAAGGCCAATTACCAGGCGCGGGAAGGCGTCATGGCAGGGTTGGAGCCCTTCCTGAACAAGAAATCATTCAATGAATGCGTGGAGGCCTGCGACCGGAATGGCACCCTCCTAGCCAAAGTGGTTCAAGCGGGACTCAAGGCCAAGCACGAGGAAACCGACATGACCCAGGCGATGGAAAGGGAAGCCAAAATCCAGCTTTTGCGTTTGGAGGCCCGCCTGCCCCTTCTAGCCACCATCGGGAGTATTGCCCCCTTTGTGGGCCTATTTGGCACTGTTTTGGGCATAATTCAGGCCTTTCAGGACCTTGCGTTGGCCAACGCAGGAGGAGCCGCGGTTGTTTCCAAGGGAATCGCCGAGGCCCTCTTTGCCACAGCCACAGGCCTCTTCGTGGCCATCACGGCGGTTTTTATCTACAACTTTTTCCAATCTAAATTAAATGAAATCGCCCAGGAGGCGGAAATCGTCGCGTCGGATATTAATGAACGGTTTGGTTCATAAATAATTTATGTAGGGTGATGCTGGCCATCGCCCAAGGGCGAAGACGAGCTTCGCCCGTACAATTTTTATAAAGCCTGGAGGTTTTTATGCAAAGCAAATTAAGATCCCGCGCGAAGTTGATCGCTGAAATCAACATGGTTCCTTTTACCGACGTGGTCCTGGTCCTTTTGGTTATTTTCATGGTGACGACACCCTTTTTGTTTCAAGGCGCCTTTCAGGTAAAACTGCCGAAGGTAGCCGCGCCGTCTCCCAGCCTTCCGGAAACCATAACCATCACCATTACCCAGGGGGACAAGGTTTACGTTAATGATGTGGAAACCTCCCCCGACAACCTTTCGGCTTATTTAGAAACTGTGGTCAAGAAAAAACCAACCGCTTTGGTGATGCTAAACGCGGACAAGAACGTTTCCCATGGAACCGTCGCGGGCATTATGTCGAAAGCCTACCAGGCGGGGGTGACGAAATTGGGGATCTCCGTCGAACTTGGCGGGGAAAATAAACAAAATTAACCACGGAGTTTGCTGAGTAACACAGAGTAAGCTTTTAAGATTTTGTCTTAACCAAGACTTTTTTTCGTAATTTCGATTCACTCTGTTAACTCTGTGTGACTCTGTGGTTCAAAAGGTTTTTTATGGATCGTGAATTTCAAAAATCTATTCTTTACTCAACCGGGTTTCATTGTTTGCTTTTGCTTATTCTGTTTATTATTTACCACTCCTTCCTTGTCGTGCGCACCCCGTTATTGATGGATCTCACTCTCATCGGCCAAATGTCCCAGGGCCAGGGACTTGGTTCCCCTTCCTCCAATTCCGGCGAAAAACCCGTCCAATTACCAATGGCTGAGACCAACGGTGAGTTTTCCACACCCCGTACCGAACAGGCAAACCCTCCCATCCCGAATACAGAAAAACCAGAAGTTAGTGTAAAAAAGCCTTTGAAACCGAAAGTCCATTCCGGTAGCGCGAACTCGGAGGCTTATCTGGAAAGCCTTCACCACTCAGCCCCTATTGGATTGGAATTGAAAAAGGACGCTCCCAACAAAATAAAAACCACGGCCGGGCTGGGTCACATCGGCGTGGCGGGAACCCCCAATGGAAGCGCCAACATCGAGGGGGAGCTGGCGGCTCGAACCATCAAGCGGCAAATAAATCCTGAATACCCGGATTGGGCGAAAAAACAAGGAATTGAGGCCACCATTCGCTTCCACCTGACGGTTCTACCCAACGGACTTCTTCTCGAGAACGACCTGCAAATGGAACAAACCTCCGGTTACCGTGAATTGGACCGTGTCGTCTATGACGCCCTGGTTCAATGGGAATTTGAGCCTCTTCCTCCCGAAATTCCCGCGGTGGATCAGTCGGGGATTATTACCTTCTCATTCAGTTTAAAAAACAAATAACCTCCTCAAATCCCTTAAAATAAAAACCATGACCTTTCTACTTTACCTAGTGACCCTCGTTTGGATCGCTCTCGGCCTAACCTCAGCGGCTCCCGGAGTTACAGGAGGGGATTCCCCCGAACTGGCCTCGGCGGCTTTTCATTTGGGTTCCGCCCACGCTCCGGGCTACCCGCTTTTCATTACTCTGGGCCATCTTTTTCAGTTTCTTCCCGTCGGGACTCCCGCTTTTCGACTGACTTTTTTTTCCATTTTTACCCAAAGCATGGCTTTCTTGATTTTGGCCCAAACCCTGCCGGACCTTATCTCCGTAAATTATTCAAAAAATAAAAAATTATTTATTTCGATTTTGACTTCCGCCCTGGTTTTTTCAGGGCCCCTGGTATTCCACCAAATGGCTAGTCCGGAAGTTTTTGCCCTTCACCTTCTGTTCGTTTGTTTACTGCTGCGTTTTACCCTTTTTCCGGACGCGAAAATTTTTTACCTGACGGCATTTATGGTTGGCTCAGCTCTATCAAACCAACATCTGACCCTTTTGATCCTTCCAGCCTTGGGTTGGGCCTACCGAAGCCATTTGAAAATTACTAAAAATATTTTCCGAGCGCTGTGCTTTTCAATTTTAGGCTTATCCCTTTATCTCATTCTTCCACTAAGAGCGGTCCAGGCTCCCCTAGTTAATTGGGGAAACCCATCGAATTTTCACCAGTTTCTTTATCACCTTTCCCGAGCCCAATACGGCGGAGACATCACAAATGGAAGCTTCATGAATGGCTTTTGGGACATTTATTTATATTCGTCTGATTTGTTTTTGGAATCCTGGGGAATTGGCCTGGTTTTTCTGGTGATTGGCCTCTGGAAAAGAAAACAAAGTTATAAATTTGAATATCACCTTGGAGGCATTTTTCTTTTCGCGGTCCTCCCGTTTTTGATCCGCGCTTCCTTTGATCCGGAAAACAACCATGTCAATAATGCTTTTTTACCTCCCGCGATCATCTGGTTTTCTCCCCTGATCCTCCAGGGGATAGTTTGGGTTTTTGAAACAGCCAGGCCGCTCAGATTGGTCCTTTTACCGGGCCTTGGAATTTTCACCATTGTTTTGACGGGGTTTTCATATAACCGGAACCAGGCCTCGCGTAACCTCGCGGTGGAGGATGTTGGAAAAAATATACTTCTTCAAATGCCCGCCCAATCAGTTTTATTTTGCGAGGGGGATGCCGTAACTTTTCCCCTGGCTTACCTTCAATTGGTTCAGAAATTCAGGCCCGATGTTGAAATCTTCGACCGCACGGGGGGGCTTTTCCGGGACCTTTACCATTTATTGGATTACCGGAGAAAACCGGAACCTGCCCAGGGGGAACTGGTTGCGATCGAAAAGAAATATGCGGCGGACCAACACACAACCGCGGTTTTTTATTCCGAAAACGTTGATATTCACGGCCAGGTTTTAAAACCCTACGGCCTACTTTTTTGGGTAAAAACGGAAGAAAATCCAAATTCACCTGAGAATATTATTTGGGGAAAGTTCCGGGTCCCGCGGATTAAACTTAACCACGACTATTTTTCCCGCGAAACCGCCGCTCGTTATTATTTATTTAACGCGCCTTTTGAATTGGATAACCAGGGGAACATTCCGCAGGGCTTGGGCGCTTTGGAAAAGGGAAAAAATCTGGCTTTTGACAACAGCCGGCTTATGTTGAACGCGGGTTTGGTTGAAAGCAATCATGGTTTAATCGATCAGGCCGCCCTCACCTTTGATAAAGCCATCCTGCTCACGCCTCGAAACTATTTACCCTGGTACGACAGGGGCGTGGTGGCGGAAAAACAAAACCATTACGATCAAGCCGTGGTCCTTTTTAAAAAATCCATCGATTTGGCGCCGGATTATGTGGAGTCGCATCAGCATTTGGGTTTTCTTTATTTCCAGACCCAAAAAAATCAGGAAGCGGTTCAGGAATGGGAAATCGTCCGAAAACTTGACCCCCTTTACGCGGGAGCCTATCGAAACCTGGGGTACATTTTCATGAGGCGCCAGCCTGATTATGCCGTTCAAATGTTTGAGCATTATTTGGCCCTAACCCCGAATGCCCCCGATAAGGTTGATCTTGAAAGGTGGCTGGCAACACAACATAAGTAGTTCCTGTGCTAAAATGCCCACCGCGATTTAGACTTTTTGTCATCACGAGGAGCCGCCCCAATCGGGGCGATTGCGACGTGGTGATCTCAGGTTTTAAATCTTTTTGGGATTCCCACGCCGATTATCGAGCCGATTGGCGCATCGGCTCGGAATTACAAAAAATCTTTACCTGACCCTTGCACCTAGTACCTTAAACCTGAGGTTTAAAATGGCCCGCATCGCCGCGATATTTCCCAACGAAGGTTCCCACTATGTGGGCATGGGCAAGGATTTCTACGCCAAGTCGATGACTGTCCGTGACTATTTCGACAAGGCTGAGAAACTTTTGGGATTGAAGCTGGCAAAGACTTGTTTTCTAGGCCCGAAGGAGGAGCAAGACAAGCTGGTCAACGCCCACACCAGCACCTTCGTCAACGACGTGGCTTTTTACGATCCCTTGGTCAAAAGCCGTCGAAAGCCGGAGTGTCTAACGGGCATCGGGGTTGGCGAAATAGCCGCTCTTGTTTGCGCCGAATCCATTCCTTACCCGAACGCCCTTCAATTCGTTTTGCGGCGCGCCCAACTTTTGGAAACCTGGGCTCTAAAACAGGGAGGCGCCGCCCTTTCACTTTCCGGTATTACCTTGGACAAGTTGCAGCCCTTTCTTATTCGAGAGGAGGGCGAGTTGATCATTACCCACTATCTGGCCCCTGACGCCTTCGGCGTTTATGGATCGACCGAAGCGGTGAATTCGATTGAAGCGGAATTAACTGGAATAAAAGACTTGAAGACCCATCACCAGCTTCCACGAGGCCCACTGTTTAGTTCCAAGGCCGCCGAACTGGAGCCGGCTTTTAATAAATTGTTGAACGAGTGCATGGGGGAACTTCCCTTGAAACACCCCAAAACCGCCTTCCACCGCTGTTCGGACGGTGAATATGTTGGAACCATTGAGATGGTCCGAGACGTCATAATTAAGCAGTATTCTCTGCCGGTGGATTGGATGAGGACCGTGGCCGCCGTGAACCATCGGGGATTCAGGGTTTGGGTAGAAGTGGGACCGGGAAAAATTTACAGTTCGCTGGTGAGAAGAATTGATAAAAACAACATGGTTACCAATGTCGAGAACATGACGACACTTCAGGCGGTCGTGAAAGCGACAGGATAAAAGCAATGAGGAATTCGGAATTAGGAATTAGAAATTTAAGGCGTAATCACCACACAACCAGGCATGGGTTGCTGACTATTCTTTTGGTTTGTCTCACTTTTACACTTTCATACTTTCACACTTTTCCAACCCTTGGAGAAACCACAACTCCTAGCAAATCAGGTTCAAAAACTACCGGTTCCTTGCCCACAGTAACCACCATTCCAAACCCAGCTCGTGGTAAAAAAATGACCTTCCGAGTCATGGCTCCCGGGCCTTGCAAGGTTCGAATCAAAATTTACAACCGCTTTTTTGATCCCGTTGCCAAGCTGGAACAGGAAGGGGACCATCTATTTGATATTTTATGGAGTTTGAAAAATGTTTCCGAAGGGCCCTATATTTACCAAGTTTTGGTCGATGATAAAACAACCGGGGAAACCCTTAAACTTCCCCAGCAAAAATTCTGGGTCATGAAGGACGATTCACAGACTCCTACCCCGAAACACATGCCCATCCACAAAAAGGTTAATTGAATTGATAACCCCCAGAGTTTTTATTTCCATTGTTTTTATTATTGCAGTAAATTTTTTAGTCGCCTCGATATCCTTTAAACATTTCAAATATTTTTACGGATCGGAATGTTTTGTAGTCGGAATATTTATTATTTTAAAATGGAAATGGACAGCTGAATTCATAAGAGCAAACATTCTGAGTTATCCTTTCTTTCGCTATTTCGTTGATAAAAATTTGATTTTTAAAAAAGGGTATGTTTGGTTGTTTGGCGCACTAGTAATTCTTTGGGGTGTGTTAATGATAATTTGTTGGCAAGACAACGGAAACCATGTTCGAATAACGCCACATCATTAAGGTAGATCGTTTTTTCATTTAACAAACTCCCTTCGAGAAACTGACAACCCATCTCAAATCCTGTACAATCCATCCCCAATAGATCATCCATCGGAGTCATTCATGCCGACACTACCTGAGGTTCTCATTGTTGGCCGGCCGAACGTCGGCAAATCCACCCTTTTTAACCGCCTAGCCGGCAAATCGCTGGCCCTTGTGGACAGCCAAGCCGGTTCCACCCGCGACTTAAAGAGTTTTGACCTCCTTTGGAACGGTGTCAATTTTACCGTTACCGATTCCGGCGGTTGGGTGCCAGGCGAAAAAGAAACCATCGCCCTCAAAGTGGGGGAACAATTGGAAACCCGCCTAAAAAAAGTATCCGCGCTTTTATTCATAGTCGACGCCCAGGAAGGCGTTACAGCCGCCGATAACCTGATCGCAAGAAACCTTCGTAAATATGGAATCCCAACCTGGCTTCTGGTTAACAAAGCGGATAGCCACGGGAAACAGGAAGAGGCTTCTTCGGAATTTCATACGCTTGGTTTTGAAAATTGTTTCCCCATTTCGTCTACCCACGGAATCGGAATCAACGATGTCCTTGATTCCCTAATACCGGAAATTGGAAAAGCATCCTCAAAACCGATGGGGGACAAGGCCGTTGAAAAAAGACCCCTTCGATTAGCCATTCTCGGCAAACCAAACGTCGGTAAATCGTCGCTTGTGAACGCCCTCTCGGGTCAAAAAACCCAGATCGTCGATGACATGCCCGGAACCACCCATGACGCCATTCCCATCATCATTGAAACTGAGGACGAGCCCCTCATCGTCGTTGATACGGCGGGGATTCGGGCAGCCCAAAAACAGGACACTAAGATTGAGAAAATGAGCGTCGAGCAGGCCCTCTACGAGCTCCAGACCTGCCAGGTAGCCCTTTTGTTGATCGATGGTGAAAAAGGTGTTACCCACCAGGATGTAAATATCGGCAAAATCATCTTCGACGCTTTCCGGCCGGTGGTTGTGGTTATCAACAAATGGGACATTCATCACAAAGGGGCGGAACAGGCTCACGCCGAAAGAGTTATCAAGCGACAGTTAAGACACCTTAATTTCGCCCCGGTTGTCTTTACATCAGCAAAAACCGGCATGAATATGGACCGGGTTCTTCCGGCCGCCTACGCCGTTTACGATGAAAGTTGCCGCCAAATACCCACCCGACAGATTAATAACGCCCTTCAGTCTGCCGTTTCCAAACAATCTCCTCCCTACAAGAATGGGGGACAGATTAAAATACTTTACGGTTACCAACGGGTGGGCCACCCCCCTGCCATTGAAATCTTCGCTAACCGAGCGGAGTGCGCCACACCATCCTATCTGCGGTTTCTTGAGGCCGAACTTCGTAAGGAACTGGAGATGGAAACAACCCCACTGCAACTGGTCTTAAAAACCAGAGGTGAAAAACGTGAGTTTAAAAGAAAAACATTTAAGCGAAACTTTAATTTGAGAGCCCACCAAGAGAAAAAAGCGAAGAAAAAAGAAGAAAGGAAAAAACGTGGTTGACGTTTTGATGCCTTTTTTAGCCTACTTCATCGGATCCATCCCTTTTGGATTTTTGGTGGTTAAGTGGGTCAAGGAAATCGACATCCGCACCCAGGGGAGCGGCAATATCGGCATGACCAACGTCTGGAGGGTAGCCGGAGCCAAGTGGGGAATAGCTACTTTGGCCCTGGATATCGCAAAAGGTGTTCTCGCGGTTTGGATTGCGGCACATTTCGACCCAGGAGATGAGCTTCTCAAGGTCATTTGTGGACTATCAGCCCTCCTGGGGAATGTTTTCTCCATGTTCTTAAAGTTTAAAGGCGGTAAAGGAATTGGGATTAGTGTTGGTATCTTTTTTACACTTTTGCCAATGGAAAGTTCAGCCGGTATCGCGGTTTTCCTCGTCGCGCTCCTCCTGGCCCGCATGGTTTCCCTTGGCAGCCTCCTTGGCGTCACCACCATGATGAGCATGACCCTGTATCATCAGGGTTTAACCTGGTCGGCCGGTTTGGCAATTATCGCCGCGATCATGATTTGGTGGACCCATCGCCAGAACATCAAACGAATTCTTAACGGAACCGAAAGTAAAATCGGAAAGAAAAAGGCAGGGAAGTTATGAGGCTATGTGTTTTAGGAGGAGGAAGTTGGGGAATCGCTTTAACTCTTCATTTGAAGAGAGCGGGTCACTTATTATCCCTTTGGGACCATAACCAGGCGAAAGCACAGAGCCTTGCCGACAAGCGTGAAAATTCTCTCGTCCTTCCCGGGATTCTGCTCCCCCAAGACATTCTGGTCACCTCAAATATCGAAACAGCTTTGGCTGGAGCGGAGGGGGTAGTAATGGCTGTCGCTTCCCACGGCGTTCGATCTTCGGCCAAATCTGCCGCCCCCACTTGGCCAAAAGGGGCTTGGGTTGTTTGTGTGGCGAAAGGGCTAGAAGAAGAAACTCAAATGAGAATGAGCGAAGTATTAAAGCAAAATCTTAACTCTGATGTGTCTATTGCCGTTTTATCCGGCCCAAGCCACGCTGAGGAAGTATCCCGAAAAATGCCGACTACTGTCGTTTCCGCCTCCACCGACCCCAAACTTGCCAAGACTATTCAGGATGTTTTTCATTCCGACTATTTTCGAGTTTATACATCCGCGGATGTTACGGGCGTCGAATTGGGGGGCGCCTTAAAAAACGTTATTGCCATCGCCGCAGGAATAACGGACGGCTTGGGACTAGGGGACAATGCCAAGGCAGCCTTGATGACCAGAGGATTGCACGAAATCACACGTCTGGGTGCCGCTCTGGGCGCGCAGCCGCAGACCTTCGCCGGGTTGGCTTGCATGGGAGACTTGATCGTAACTTGCACGAGCCGCCATAGCCGAAACCGCCTTTTGGGAGAGAAAATAGGTAAGGGAGCAACGCTTGAAAAGGCCCTCAAGGAGATGGTGATGGTGGCCGAAGGGGTCAAAACCTCCAAAGCAGCGAGAGCCCTTGCCCAACTTGCCAAAGTGGAAGTTCCGATTACCGAAGAGGTTTTTAAAGTACTCTACGAGGGTAAGAAGGCTAAAGAAGCGGTTATCACCCTACTTTCGAGAACAGCGAAACCGGAGCTTGATTCAACTGAAAGGATTTCCTTTTGACCCGCCAGGACCTTATGAAAAGCCTTACCCAACTTGGCCTGACCAAAAAGCAGGCTCTTCAATCGGTTGATGTTTTTTTCAACACCATTACCAACGCCTTGAAGGAAGAAAAAAAAGTTTCTATAGTGGGACTTGGTACATGGGAATGGAAAAAGAGACTTGCCCGCCTTGCCCGAAACCCCAAGACGGGAAAGGTGGTTGCCTTGGGTAGCCGGAAAGTTCTGGTTTTCAAACCAAGCCGCCTAATTAAAATGAAACTCCGGGGCAGTTGAGACTTAAAGTTGATCTTTAGAAAATAAATCGAAACTCTCATTTTGGGAGAAGGTAAATGCCTGAAGAAGAGAAACTCTTTTATACCATCGGCGAAGCCGCCCAGATTCTCAACGTCAAACCCTACGTCCTTCGCTACTGGGAAACCGAGGTTAAAAAGCTTAACCCCCAAAAATCCGAAACAGGCCAGAGAACCTACCGCAAAAAGGACCTTCAGGTCGCTTTAACCCTCAAAAGACTTCTTTACGATGAAAAATACACCATCGCAGGGGCAATTATTAAACTGGACGAGCTGGAAAAAGAAGGTTTGGATCAGCTGGACATGTTTGGAAACAAACCAAATGAAATAACCCGAACGATTAAAACCCCGGACCCTGAACCTATAAGTCCAAAAGTCCATGAAACCGACCCTGGATCACAAGTTTCTGGCCAGGAAATCATCACACCTCCTCCCAAACCGGCATTTTCAAAAGAAAAATTGACCGAATTACGAAACCTTACCGCGTCGACCTATAGCATTCTCAAAAAACACAATCTGGCTTGAAAACCTCTTTAAAATAAACAACTTCCACGGCTATGGTTCCAATCTTTTCTTGAACCAGTTTATGGATTGGCCTATAGTATGCACCCCTTTGATGTTTTTGTTTTGGGGGGCCTGTTTGTTCTGAATAGACGTGGTTTTCTGGACGGGGTGTAGCGCAGTGGCTAGCGCACTTGGTTCGGGACCAAGGGGTCGGAGGTTCGAATCCTCTCACCCCGACCAGAAAACTATTCTGGAAAAGGTCCGGGGAACGTTCCCGGCCAAAACACCTTCTTAAAATTATTGCTTAATGGTCGGTTAATTCGGGGCGTGGCGCAACCCGGTAGCGCAGTTGCATGGGGTGCAAAAGGTTGCAGGTTCAAATCCTGCCGCCCCGACCATTTTTTTCAAAAAACCGCATTACTTCCAACAAAAGAATTATTGAATACCCAACTTCATTCCGCCTTGGGGTCTGGCCACCTCTCGCTTCAAAACTTATATTTCCAATGAATAAAAACTCCTCTAAATCCTTCACTTTTCCGCTACCACAATTTTCCCAAAAGTCAAAAATATGCTCAATTTATTCAAAAAACTGACAATTTCGGCCTAAAAACAAGGAGGGTTTTAATGTTTAACGCTTTTACCGCGACTGTCCATGGCCGGGTTCAGGGAGTCGGATTCCGTTACTTCGTAAAAGACAGGGCTGAAGGGCTAAATTTGACCGGATGGGTGCGAAATAACCCTGATAGAACAGTGGAATTACTGGTGAAAGGACCCAGGCCGAGTTTGGAACAGATTATGCAATGCATAAGGACAGGTCCCATTGGTAGCAGGGTTGAAAGGGTCGATACCCAGTGGGTTGAGGAAACAAAAAAGTTTTATGGTTTTGAAATCATAGGATAACCAAGGTTAATCATGGCCGTAAAAACAAAACTGAACCTTAAGTTAAAAATCCGGCCAAAAAGAATGGCAATAGCACCCCTCATTCCCATCGTTGAAAAATACCTGCCTCCCAAAAAGAACCTTTACAGCAGTGACCATGTCACCACCGACAGCCTTAAACTTTATTTCCGTGAAATCTCGCGGGTGAAGCTCTTAACGGCTTCCGAAGAGGTTTCACTCGCCAAACGAATTGAAAAAGGGGATATGAAGGCGAAACAATTATTGATCGCCTCCAACCTTCGCCTGGTGATCAAGGTCGCCAAAAGGTACATGAACCAGGGCTTGGCCTTTCAGGATTTAATCGAGGAAGGTAATTTGGGCCTCATCAAATCCAGCGAAAAGTTTTCCTGGCGCAGGGGTTTCAAGTTCAGCACCTATGCCACCTGGTGGATCCGTCAATCCATTACCCGCGCGCTCTCCAATCAATCCAGAACCGTCCGAGTCCCAGTCCACGTTTCAGAAGACATCAACCGCGTCGAGAGGATTTCCAGAGACCTGACGCGGAAACTTGGCAGGGAGCCCAGCCTGATGGAAATTTCGAAGGCCGCCAAACTAAAATTTGAAAAAATTCATAAACTTCAAAGATTGGCCCAAAGGGATATTTCACTTGAGTTGACTGTCGGGGAGGAAGCCGGCTCCAAATCAATAGGTGATTTCATCGAGGATAAATCGATTTTGAGCCCGGCTCAAAACGTTTTTGACCAGCTTCGAAGCGAAAAACTGAAAAAGCTCATCGACACCCTTAACGAAAAAGAACAAAAAGTTATTTTGATGAGATTCGGTTTTGACCAGGACCAACCGAAGACATTGGAACAAACTGGAAGTCTTTTGGGTGTCACCCGCGAAAGAATACGCCAAATCGAGGAAAAAGCCCTCCAAAAAATCCGCGCCCTCATGAAAACCAACGGCGAGGAATACCACGAACTTTTGAGTGAATTCATTTAAAGCCCCGCTTTTTTTCCCCTTTTTTGATTGAGATTGACCCCCTTCCCACTGTCTAATACGCCTGATCTTTGACTTGGGGAGCCTTTTAAAAACCTTTTTTATAAACTCCTAAACTTATTTAATTTATCCAGACTAAAGGATGAAACATGGACTTTAAAAGCTTGATTAGGGACGTTCCTGACTTCCCCAAAAAAGGAATCGTCTTCAAGGACATAACCCCTCTTTTAAAAGACGGGGCCGCCTTTCAGGAAATCATCAAACTTCTCGGAGCCCGCTATAAAAATCAAGGTTTGAAATCCATTGTGGCCATGGAATCCCGCGGTTTTATTTTTGGCGGAGCCCTTGCCACTTTTTTGGGTGTTTCCTTTATCCCTGTTCGAAAGCCCGGAAAGTTACCCTGGAAAACCATTCAGGAAACCTACGAGTTGGAATACGGCAAGGACACTCTGGAAATTCACCAGGATTCCATTTCCAAAGGCGATAAGATTTTGATTTTGGATGATGTTCTGGCAACCGGCGGTACGGCCGCAGCCACCCTTCGGTTGGTTGAAAGAGCCGGAGGAAACGTCGTGGAAGCCTGTTTTATCATTAATCTGACTTTCCTGAACGGCCGGGAAAAATTGAAAAGCACCCCGGTGCACTCTATAATTCAGTACTAATTCATCCATGCCTTGCTTGAGTTCGGGAAAAACTTTTCAAACTGAGCAATATTGTGAGATGCCCTCGTAGCTCAGTTGGATAGAGCGACCCTTTCCTAAAGGGTAGGTCACGCGTTCGATTCGCGTCGAGGGTACCATCGACTAAGGAGGCCTTCCCGCAAGGAAGGCTTCGTTTTTAAATTATCGGGAAGAGGTAGACATGACTTCATTAGGGAAAAATCCGCTCCTGGCCGAAAAAACCAGCATTCAAAAGGCGGGGGTTTGGGCGAAAGCGCATCAGGAAATTATCGCGGTTGCCGGCATTCTTTTCCTTTTTACCTCAATCGGAATCCCTTATTACCTCCATAGCCAAGCTAAAAGCGAAAATGACGCGAAAGGGGTCCTCAATCTTGGACAATATTATCTCCATTCCCAAGTGGATCCCAAAAACGGTCCTTTTAAATCGACGATGGAACGGGACCAACAGGCGCTACAAACCTTTCAACGAATCATCACCGATTATTCGGGGACCTCAACAGCCAAATTAGCCCGTTTTTATGTCGCGAAGACTCAATATTCCTTAAAACAATTTACCCAGGCCTATACCAGTTTTGATTCGGCCTGCCGTGAACTGGGCGGAACTCCTTTGGGTGAAGAGGCCTACCTTGGAAAAATTATCAGTCTTGAGGCTCAGGCCCAATGGGTTCAGGCCACCACCCTGGCTGAAACATTCCTGAGGGATCATTCAGCCAGCTTTATTGCTCCCCAGGTTCATTTGACCCTTTCCAACATTTACCTCGGAAATCAGAACAAGGAAAAGGCCCTGGAACAATTGAAAATGACCGTAAAAAATTACCCCGATACCTTCTGGGGCAGGGAAGCGGCCAGACTTTTGGAAAACCTAAAGTCCTGAGAGGGCCTTTTTAAGACGGCTCACCCCTTCAACAAAAAGATTAGCGGGGCCTAAAAGGCTTAAAACGAGAAAACAACCCGAAGGAAAGTCATAAAAAGCCCCCGGCTGAACAAATACTTGATGCTTTTCCAGTAATTCAATAATCAGGGCCTCTTCCAAGACCTCTTGCTTCGTTATTTCCACCAAGGCGTACCATCCCCCTTGAGCCGGCCAAACTTTTACCTCCTTAACCTCTTTTAAATTCCGTTCCAGGATCAATCGATTTGATGAAACTCGACTTAGGACCTCTTTTTGAAAATCCGGAGCAAATTGAAGTAATTCTTTAAGCGCGATCTGAACCGGGGTATTGACAGATAAATAAGTGTCGGCGATCAACTCCAACCTTTCCCGAGATTCTTTTAATACTTCTTCAGGCCCCTCCATGGCTACCCAGGACAATTTCAATTGTGGAAGACCCAAGCTTTTTGAAAGTCCTCCAAGGCGGAAGGACAAACCCTGGGAATTGGTGCAATCACTCAAACTAAAGGGCGGATAGGCAAAATCCGAAAATACCTCGTCGGAAATATAGGCCAAACCATGTTTTTCGCAGAGTTTTATAATCGCGCTTTGATCGTTAGGACTTAAAAAACAACCGGTTGGATTGTTGGGATTTACCACTATTAATCCCTTGCAGCGGCTCGTAATCGCTCTTTCAACTTTTTCCAGTTCTAACGGCCAATTTGCCGCAACTTTTAAGGGATAGGGAATTGCTTTGAGTCCCTCCAACCTTAACAAATGCTCCAAAAGGGGGTAACCAGGCGATGGAATCAGAAAGGAATCCCCAGGGTTTCCCAAAAGTTTGAAAAGGTATGAATAGGCTTCACTGGTACTGGCTGTTAAAAGCAAATTTTGAGCTTTGACCTTCTGACCTTTCGAGGCCAGGTATCCTGCTAAAGCCTCTCGAGCAGCCTCTGAACCAAAAGAAAGGGGTTCATAAACCAAGGAATGGGGAAGACCCAGGGGTTCAAGCAGGGTTTGTGGATAATCAAATTCACATTGGGTCGGATTGGAGTTCATTAAATCAAGAAATGGTTTCGAACCACTTCTGCTTAAGGCCTCCGAAATGGGGTTTGGCGACATATCCTTGGGTGTTCTATCAGAAAATTCCACACTTTACCCCCTCAAGTAAATCTTTAAGGTTTTTATAATTTCGTCTTTTTAGAAAATATTTATGTGAAAACGATCGGGATTTACCAACGATTCATACAAACGAACGCGAAATCCATTGAAACTTGCATTTCTTTCGAAACCATCCAGAGAAGGAGCAATTTTTTCCCCTTACCAAGAAAAATTTTGGGTTTTACAATCTTTTTCAAAGGCCTGTTTCAGTATCCAATCAAGTCGGTTTTGGGCGTTTAGGGTCATAGTACAAAGAATGCTCGCCCCTTTTTATCTTTCAAATAAACATCATTTAAATGCAAATTCAGGCCATTTTGGAGTCTTTTAAATTCACACACCTATTTTCGGTCTTTCAAAGTCAACAAAACGGCCATTTTAAACATGAAAAACAAAGACTTAAATGTTCAAAAGAAATGGTGTTTTGCCTCAAGATTCAAAATTTAAACCTCTTTTAAGCCTTCAGCTTTTGATTTACGATTCCTGGACCTAAACCGTTTAAGAACCTCCTGGGGCCCCACGGATCTGACAAGGTTCAAGGCGTGAACTCGATAACCACCCTCAAAGGCCCTCCGGTGAGCCTGTTGGGCTTTTGTTGAGGCCAACTTAACGTAATTTTCACTCACCATAATGCTGGAGTGGCCCATCAGGTCACGGATTTCATAAACACTCGCGCCCGATTCTGCCAATTGGGTGCCAAAAGTGTGCCTCAAAACATGAACGGTCAGGTCTTCGGGGTTTTCAAGTTTCGCCCAATGGGCCGCTTTTTTAACCCAGAGTTCCAAAAAGTGAGGATTAATCGGTTTGGTTGAACTTCGGAGGCTGGGAAAAAGGAACGGTCCCTCCTGACTGACCTTTTCCTTGGCCATTTGGGACATGAACCGCCTTAAAAGATCCCTTAGGTGGTCAGTCAAGGGCAATGTCCGCTCCTTGTCACCTTTACCAATGACCGTTAAGAGCTTTTGATCCATATCGATTTCGCTTTTTTTAAGATGAGTGATTTCCGAAACCCTAAGCCCGCAATGGTAGCCCATTAAGACCACCAAAGAAATTTTTAACCCCTCCAGATTGTCCGTTTGGAGGCCTTTAACAAGGGCATCACGGTCCCGGGATGCCAGTGGACGGGGATTGCGTTGAGGGCTCCGAATGGCCAGATTATGGAAAACCGCGGTCGGGTCATTGTCGATATGCCGAATGGAGGCAAGGTAACGATAAAAGGATCGGGTGGAAGCCAAAATCCTTTTCATGGACCTGGTAGAATAAGCCTGACGCGCCTTGCCGGCTGGAGTTTGCCCTGGTTTAGTAAGGTGGCCCACGAAACGGGCCAAGTCCTGGGGTTGAACCTCCGCGAGTTTGGTAATTCCTGAAGCGTCCAGGAATTGTTTTAACACCCGAAGATCCTGGTGGTAATTGTATTTGGTGTGAACCGACTTACAAAGACCCAGAAAACTTGAATAGGGTTCAACTTCGAGAAGATTATCCGCCGGCTTAAAAGGTCCTTGAGCATCACGAGGGTTCATAAAGCCTCCAGTAATTAGTATAACTGTAATTATACTAATTATCAAAAACGGGTCAAGGAAGGTTTAAAGTTTTCAAATTTAAAATTAAGACAGGAAGTGCATCCAATCCCTGTTCCCACACAACCATTTTCTAAAAACTTTGAATCAAGGTTTGAAAGACCCGTCATAAGTCTACTTTTATGACCACCATTTTCTCGGTTCAAGTCCGATTATCGACCGAATAATTTCGCGCCCGGTTAAAAGATATAAAAAAGGATGATTTTGCGCAAAAAGGCGGTTTATTTAAGCGATCTTTTAGTGGGATGAGGCTTTAGGTGTTTCGCGGATGGAGTTTTAAGCGGGTTAAATTAAAAAGTCATTAAGCAAATTTTGAAATATTTCCGGCGCTTCAATTGGAATTAAATGACCAGCCTCCGGTATAAGCCTCAGTTGGGCCCCAGGTATGCTCTTTGCCAGGGATTCGGCTTCAGAGAAAGGGATGAGAGCGTCTTCCAAACCAGCGACAACAAGAGACTTAACTTTAACCATGGGTAACAAGTCGTTTTGATCCCGTCGATTTGCCATCGCCATTTGGGCCAAAGCAACCCCCAATGGTGAAGCTTTTGCGATCTGCCCAGACACAGCCTTAACAATTCCCACCCCTTGATCGCGAGTGGTCTTTCCCAGCAAACCCGGGATCATGGCGTTTACCAGGAACCCGGTTCCCTCCAGCTCAACCCTCTTGGCCATTTCTATGCGCTTTTGACGAGCCTCAGGCCCGTCAATCCCAGCTCGAGTTGAAATCAAAATCAATCCCGTTATTCGGTTCGGGAAATGCCGGAGAAACTCCAGAGCCCAATAACCACCCATGGATATCCCTCCCAAAACAATTGGTTCTGTAACTCCAGTTTCTTCAAGATGTTTTTCGAGTCCCCAAGCCACATCTGCAAGCGAAAGACCCGGATCAGCTGCCGGCGACGACCCGAAACCAGGAAAATTGGGAAGAATCACACGGAACCCAGGGGGAGGCCTCAATCCTTCCCAGATTTCATTCGAAAAAGGAAAAGCGTGTAAAAGCACCAACGGCCTACCCGAAGCAATTATTTTCGACTTAAGGGCTGGATAGGACACGAGGATGGGCCTTTAAAACATTGAATTAATGCCACAATTTTAAAGATTCCCTTTAACCCTTAAAGCTAAATGTTTATTTAAAATTAAAGACAGGCGTTTTGGGTGTATGGCCTCGGAGAACCAATTCGATATTTTCGGCGGCAAGGATAGCCATTCGGTCACGGGTTTCAACGGTTCCACTACCCAAATGAGGTAAGAGGGTACAATTTTGGGCTTTTAAAAGATCAGCGTCAATTTTAGGCTCAAATTCGTAGACATCAAGACCGGCCGAAAAGATCAATCCCCTTTTGAGGGCCATTGCCAAATCCTTCTCGGAGTGAACCGCTCCGCGGGAGGTATTCACAAAAATGGCGGTTCGTTTCATCTTTTTAAACTCTACCAGGGTGAACCGGTGGCTGGTTTCTGATGTCAATGGGGAATGGACGCTAAGGATATCTGAACGTTTTAAAAGATCGCTGAATGAAACAAAGGTGGCGTTGAGGCGATTCTCAACAACCCGGGACTCTCGATGGCGTTGATGGTAAATTACCCTCATTCCCCATCCCCTGCCCCGCCGGGCAACGGCTTTTCCAATTCTCCCCATCCCAAAAATTCCAAGGTTTTTTTTATTCACATCCACTCCCAACAGCATTAGGGGGTTCCAGCCCTTGAACTTTCCATTACGAACAAGCCTCTCCCCTTCTGGAATTCTCCTTGCGCAGGCAAGGATCAGAGCCCAGGCGATATCGGCCGTGGCCTCGGTTAAAACATCCGGCGTATTGGTAACCCAAATCTGTTTCTTTTTCGCGGCGGCAAGATCGATATTGTTGTAACCCACCGCATAATTGGCCACACATTGTAAATTCGGGGAGGATCGAAGGACGGAGGCGGTAATGGGATCGGCGAGGGTGGTTAATAGGGCGTGATAAGGCTTTACCTTGGAGAGCAACTGCTTTTCGGAAAGCTGAGATTTATTCCAGGTGACCTTAAAGTTTTTGGACAATTTTTGATAGGCGGCCTTTGGAAGGCGATTGGTAATAAAAACCATTTTTTTCAAGGAAATACCCGTGGTTTGACTTATTTACCCGGCTCTGGGGTAATGGTCCCGGTCGGTGTCGCTGTTTCCTTGGGGTTGACCTTATCCATGAATTTTTTCCAAATATTGGGCCCGGGTGTATTGGTAATCGTGGCCGTGGGCGTAAAGGTTGGGGCGACTCTCGCGTCAACCAAGACACGGCGGTCATGACCGCCCTTCTTGACGGTTTCAATTAAATCCACTTCCAGGGCATATTCTGATTTCTTTAGATTGAAAAAACGCCCATAGACAACCATTCTTTCCCCGGTCGCGAGTTGATCCAACTCCGCCAAATCACCCGCCTTGGTTTTAAAGAGTAAAATCGGGAAGGAATAATGGAAATCGTCCTTCTCTTTAAGCGTGAATTGGAGAACATGGTATTGGCTTACATCAAACCCAATGCTGGTTAACCGCTCCTTGTACTGATAAGGCGGTATCCATTTGAGTGAGGTGAAAAGGCCGTCAATTTGAATGGGACGCCAATTGTTGATTTCGGTGTAGCGGGTCCTCAGAAAGTCCAAATCCATAATGTCGTAATTCGAGATAAAATAATCCTCCGCGGGCTTGGCCAAAAGAAGTGAGCCCGCCGCCAAAAGAACAAAAAGAGCCGTAAAATAAATTTTTTTCAAGAAACCGCTCCTTGAGGATTACAGGCCTTTTAAGAGGGGCCTATTATAACGGCTCCCCCCTATCCCTCCAAATGGTTTTTGCCCCATTTCATGGGGTTTCCCGCAAGTTGGGGCTTAAAACATTGGGACAATATTAAAATGAAAAGATGGCGGTCCCGTCTGATCGAGTCTCCACGCCACGTCAAACCTAAGCATGATCAAAGCCCTTTGGTAGATGAAATTATAAAAGCGGATACCGGTTCCGATACTGCTCCGAAGAGGTCCATTCCCGATATCCTGGATTTGATTCGCGATAATCCCCATATCCAGAAACCCCGCCAACTCAATGTCCTTGATCAAAATGAAAGGCAATGGCGGGAAGGCGAAATTCATTCCTGTGGCAACGGGATAACGCAATTCCATGTTCCAAAGGCCCAAATTGCTTCCAAAGAAATTATTCGCGCCATAACCCCGTATCGTGGTGAAAAAAGCCTGAAAAGGCGCGTCGTCACCGATAAAAAAAGACTGGGGATTGGGTCCTTGGGAGGTCATGGCAACTATCCGGTTGGCCCAAATGAGATGATTTAGAAAACCAAGATCCGCGTAAAACTGGCCCTCAAAAAGTAGGTTCGCGAAAGTAACATTCGAGTCAAGGACCGGCAAAGCGTGAAGCAGCGTAAAATTCGCCGAATAGCCGCTGCTGGGCCAAAATCTTGTGGCCCTTCTCTCGTCCCGAACCAGGGACAACCGGTAATAATTCGCGACATTCCATTGATCGGAATTTTGAAAGTAATTGGAAATTCCCTCGGAGAACCGGAGAAAAAGTGGGCTCCCCTGGAATCTTTGGGTCCCCAAACCATATTCGAACCTGGTTTCCGTATTCAGCGGATAGGTAAACTTGAGGTCAAGACCGTGCTCATTATTTCGATATTCATTGACCAAACTGCCTGTTTCGATGTTGAAAATCCTGAAAAAGTTCTCAAAATAAAAAAAGTTGAAATCAACCGTTGTCCGCCCAAGGGCTGACTGATAATCCGCCTCAACCCCGGTTCTAACACTGGGGATGGTGTCCCCCATGACCGCCAGCCTCTGATCACCCAAATAATCGCTTAATTGAAGGACCCCACCACCTACAAAACCAAAGGAACTGTCATAACCAGCTAAAAATAAAAGGATATCAGGGGAAACCCTGAGTTGATATTCCTTCGGTGTAATTTTAAAAACCGGGTGGACCTCGACCGTCGGCGAGGCCGGGCTTTCGCCCGCTTTGTTCACGGCAGTGACGTAATAAAAATAAGTTTCCTCGTTTTGGATGGTGTAATCCGTAAATTTTCCCTGGTGGACACTGGAAGGACCGCCGACATAAACAAAATCCGAAACTTGATCCTTGGAGCGGTAAACCTTATAGGAATCCACCATTTCCTGCTCCCCTGTAAGTAAAGGCCACTGCAACTGAACAATGTTGGAGGCTTCCACAACCTCCAACCTTGAAATAACGGAGGGAGGAATCGTCGGTATTTTTTTCTCTTTTACCGGTTCCTGTTCCATTTTTTCAAAATTACCGGCCTCAGCGGCCTCCCGAGAAACCTCCTTGGTGGGGTTCATTTCGATTAAGGCGGACGCATCTGAAAAACTGTTGGCGAGGTAGGTTAAATCAAGGACATTCAACCCTTTTGTGTCCAGTTTTTCCGAGCGGAAAAGGTAAAGCGCCTCATGGGAATGTTGAAAAACACTTAAATAAAAATCCGCCCCGTCCGGGGAAGCCGCGGAACTTAAAATATCGGTAAAAGTTTTGGTTAATTGGTTCAGGTTTTCCCCGTCCAGATCCATCTGGAAAAGATTAAAAATTCGTTTGTCACGGTTGGAAGTCAGAAAAATCCTGTTTTTTACGATTTGAAGCGATGAAATGGTTCCAAGATTCCGTCCAATAGTTTTGGCATCCCCGAGTGGCATCCCGGTTTTATCAAGGTCCATTTTTTGAATATCCGTTTCCCCTTCCTTTTCACTGATAAAATAAATGGATTTCCCATTTTCAGAATAAGACGCCCAAGACTCGCTTTCCTCGTTGGTGGTCAGTCGGTCCAGGTGACCTGAGGCTACCTCATACCGGTAAAGATCAACACTGGTGTAATTGAACCCGGAAAAGACGATATATTTTTGGTCGGGCGACCAGGTTGGAGAATAAATAGCAGGCATTTTTGTAACGGCGCATTCATTAATTTTACCGCTTTGGATTTCCAAAACATTGAGAACGTATTCCCCGTTGCGGTTTACGGCAAGGGCCAAAAGCCTGCCATCCGGAGACCAAGCTAAACCAGATCCCTGTGTTTGAAATTTCTTGTTTAATAATGTTTTTTTACTTTTTTCTGCGGTATCAAGCAAAATCAAATCATTTCCGTGGAAATAAGCTAGATTTTTTCCATCCGGAGAAACCGAAGCTTTGGAAACGTTTTGTTCCAACGATTCCCCGTATTTTTCAGGAGCAGGCATTCCGTTGATTCGGGACCAGGTCTTGGTCTTGATATAAAAATGCCAGTTTTCATAGAGTTCATTCATGGAAATACCCAAAACAATTTTAATAACCGAGTCCGGCTGCTGGTTGGATGTCATTTTTTTCATCATTTGAACAACTTTTTCCGGCCCGTAAACCTGGGAAACATATTCCAGGATGCTCTGGGATTCCTTGTAGGCCATATAAACCTGCTCAAAATGATCGAAGGATTCCAGAAGGTTCAATGGAATCAATTGGTCATTCAAAATGGCGTCCCGAAGAACCATTTCACCCGAACTTTCCCAATGTTGGGCTGTCCACTCCGCCATGCCCTCCATCATCCAATTGGGAACAAAAACCGCCTTGAAAAGGTTAACAGACCGCCACCCTTCCCCGTAAATCAGGTCGTATTGAAAGGCGTGAGTCAATTCGTGCGTGATAACCTTCTCGAATTCATGGTAGGACCCCGTCATTGGAACCGCGATTCGATTCTTGAAAACCTCCGTGAATCCCCCCACCCCTTCAGGTAAAACCTGGGCGGTAATATTGGTTTCCTGAAATTCGGAGGAGGTGCCGTAAATGAAAATGGGGATTTTGGTCTTGGGAACAAATTCAAACATCTTGCTGGTATGAACAAAGGCGTTTTCCGCGTATTGGGTCGCGTTTTTGGCAAGCTGTTCGCATTCCTGATAATAATAAATCTCGAAATGCTCGGTCTCCAGTATTTTCCAGTGATGGTCATTGTGGAAACGAACCTTGTTAATTCCAAATTCAAGGGAGAAGGAGCTTGAGGCGGGAATAAGAAAAATAATTATCCATAACAAAATCAATTTTTTAATTCGGGGTCCAACCGGGTTGAAAAACCTCATGGGAAACCCTTTAGGCCGGAATCCGGTTTTATCTCAGGAAAGCCACCCAAATGCCTGGATTGCCGTAATGAAACCATAAGCCCTGATCCCCGACGAAGGCCACTTTAACCCCGTCAGGGGAAACCGCCGGCGCCCTGTGGGAAACCTGGGATGGTATGAGATCCTCAGCCGTGTCGAGATTGGCGTCCAGGATCCTGGCCCTTTTTGATTCGGTCAAAAAACAATTGGGATAAAACATCAGCGTGGAGCGGTTTCTTGTTTCTTCGAAAAGGATTTTTTGGCCGTCGGGAAACCAGGAAACATTTTGCAACTTGGCGTTTTCCTCGTAAATTTTCTTACGTTTAGTTCCATCCGCCAAGACCACCCAAATGGAGGTGTTTTTTCCTTCATTGGCAAGATAAAGATACCGGAATCCATCGGGTGCGGGAATGACTTCCTTAACCGGCAAATCTTTGGCCTTGTATTTTTCTGCCCTCTCCTGATCGGACAATAACGGGAGAGTAACACCGGTCCGCACATTTAAAACATTGAATTCGCCATGAACACCATCCGCATAGGAAATTTCCCCACCCGACATGGTCCAGGAAGGTGTGAAAATGGGGGCGGAAGATTTAAGCAGAATTTTTTTTCCCTTGCCCGCCGGGTATGCGTGAAGTTGGTACTCCGAACCATCGCTGGTGACATAAAGAATTTGTTTTGTTTTTTCTGACCAGAGTATTCCGTCGCCGAAGGGCTCTACCCCGGCACTCAACAATCGGGTTGTCGCGCCGGTTGCCGCGTCAACCTTCCAAAGGCCCCGTTCCCCGCCCTTCACAGCGTCTAAAACGAGAGATTTCCCGTTTTCGATAAAGACAGGGTGAAACGACGCTTCTCCCGCGGGAACAATAAAAGATTTTTTTTCTTCCCTTACAGTTTCAATAACCCTGGCGTCGATAATTTGAAGAAACCATCCCTCCTTCTTTTTTAATGAGAAGGCGATTTTTTGGTTATCCAATGTTTTGGGATTATTGAGTTCCTTTTTATTTTCAGGGGAATAAGCTAAAACCCCAATTTCACCGCCGGGGTCCGGG
>JAHFCG010000030.1 GCA_023249615.1 candidate division FCPU426 bacterium
AGCGTTTTCACGCCGATGACCTTCAGCATTTCCTTTTCGTTCTCAGGGGTTATGGGAATGTAAGCCATCCATCCGCCTATTCAAAAATAGTAGGGGCGAAGCTGGCCTTCGCCCAGGGCGAACTCAAGGCTCGCCCGTACAATTTTAATGAGCCACAATCGTCTTCAGGTAATCCGCTTCCACCATATATTCATCCAGGGCTTTGGGGTTGTCCAATTGCACCACTGCGATCCATCCGGCCCCTTCCGGGTCTTCGTTCAGCAGGGAAGCTTTGTCCGTCAGCTTCGAATTCACTTCCACGACGGTTCCCGCGGGCGAATAGGCGTCCGCCACAGCCTTTACCGATTCCAGGATGCAAAGGCTTTGCTTTTCGGCGAGTTTTTTACCTACATCGGGGAGTTCCACGAAAACAATGTCGGAAAGTTCATGGGCCGCGTGTTTGGAAATGCCGATCCGGATTTTACCGCCGCCTAGATCCTCATACCATTCGTGGGTTTTGGCGAACTTGCGCATGGAAACTCCTAAGGAATTTGAACCACAGAGTACACAGAGGTCACCGAGTAAGACTTAAGATGGATAAAATCAAAATCTTTAAGCCGTACTCGGTGTACTCCGTGCCCTCTGCGGTGAATTGTTTTCTTTGGATGGTGTTGGAAAGGTGTGAAGGCAAAACTATATCAAAAACAAGGGAGTTTTCCAGCTTTATCACCCCGGGATTTGGGAGTGAATGGAATTTATGAACTCGGTTTTGGCTTCGGTGTAGGCTTCCCGATCCGTGGAAAATTTTACCGACAATTTCCGCTTCAAGACTTCATACTTTCTGGCTTCGTCGATATGAACACGCAGGTAATCCCGAAACAACCTTTCCCGCTTCCAACGGAAACCCTGAAAATCAAGGACATGGATATGGTGGGTGCGCTTTTCGCCAAAAGGCGGCATTCCCTTCACGAAAAACATCTCATCTTTTTTAGGGTTGTCCTCCCAGTGGTTGTAGCCAAGGGTTTTAATGGGTTCGATAAGAATCGGCCAAAAATCACGGGATTCCACCGCGATCATGATGTCGATGATGGGTTTCGCCCCCAAACCAGGAACCGAAGTGCTCCCAAAATGCTCAATATGGAATTGAGGAATCTCCTTAAGAACCTTTTGAAGTCGGGCCTCTTCCTGAAAATAAAGTTCGGGCCATCTTGGGTCATATTCAACAATTTCAATCTTGTCTTTTTGAGGATCATAACCGGGAGGAACCTTGTACTTGGAAGTCATAAATTTTTTCCGTTTTAGCCGTCATTGCGAGGAGGTGATATTTTAAACCGAGAGGCTTGAGGTAGTCGGCCTTTGGCCGACCATGCTTGGCCCGAAGGGCCAAGTACAATCCCAAACATACAACAAACTGCAGTTTTTGGTTTGATTCTGATTGCTTCATCGGCCCAAAGGAATGGCCTCCTCGCAATGACAGCTATTTCGCTTTGGCCTTTGTGACGTGACGCACCCAGGGAAGTTTGGTCTTTGGCGCCGGAACGGCCTTGCCGCGGATATCAACGAAAAGGGGTTTATCCAGAAATTCGCTTTTCACGTAAGCCAGGGCGATTCCCTTTTTAAGCGTGGGCGAGAAAACCCCGCTGGTGACTTCCCCCGCTTCTTTTCCTTCACTTGTGATTTTGTAATGGGACCGGGGGATGTTGTTTCCTTCCAAGGTCAAACCGATCAATTTTCGGCCCGGTGTTTTATTCAGCGCCTCACGCCCAAAAAAGCCGCCTTCTTTTTCCATCTTCACGGCCCAACCCAATCCCGCCTCGTAAGGCTGGGTGGTTTCGTCGATGTCATTCCCATGCAAGGGCAGTCCTGCTTCCAAACGAAGCGAATCCCTGGCGCCAAGACCGCAAGCGGTGACTTCCGGCTGGCTGGTCAACAAATCCCAAATCATCGGCGCATCTTTCACATCTACCATGATTTCGTAGCCGTCTTCCCCGGTATAACCAGTGGCCATAAAGAAAACTGATTTACCCTGAATCGTTCCTCGCCCAAATCCAAAGTAGGGAACCTTATCCAGATCCACATCCTTCGCCAAACGCTTCAAAACCGCGTCGGCCTTAGGGCCCTGCAGGGCCAAAAGAGCTGTCGTATCCGATAGAACCTCCATCGTCAGGTCTTTGCCCGAGGCGAGGCGCCTCAAATGCTCCACATCCGTTTCACGTCCGCCGGCATTGATAATCCAAAGGAACCGGTCATTGGCCTCTTTATAGATGATGACATCATCAATAATGCCGCCCTTGTCGTTGAGGAGAAAACCGTAGAGGGCGCTTCCGATAGGGCATTGCGTCAGGTCGTTCGTGAAGGCATATTGGGAAAGCTTGTAGGCCTGGGGCCCGTGGATCCGGAGGCGGCCCATGTGGGAAATGTTAAAAAGTCCCGCGCTGGTGCGGGTGGCCTCGTGTTCGGTGAGAATGCCCTTCGGGTAGGAAACCGGCATGTTCCAGCCGTGAAAATCCACCAGCTTGGCGCCGTGTTCCTGATCCCACTTGAGGCAAAAAGTATCGCGCATGGATCGTTCTTTTCTTGTGACTTTTGTGGGGCAGGACGTAAACGTCGCCCCCGGGCGCCATGAATGGCGCCCCTACAGTAACCCAACCACAATTCCAAGAAAAGGTCATATTTTGCTACAATGCGCCCCCATGACAGAACCAGCCTTAACCACCGAAATTAAAAACGCGATCGCCAAAAGGCGCACCTTCGCCATCATCAGCCATCCGGACGCGGGTAAAACCACGCTCACGGAAAAACTTTTGCTTTATTCCGGCATGATCCAAACCGCCGGCATGGTGCGGGGACGCAAGGGCGGCAAAGTCGCCGTTTCCGACTGGATGGGAATGGAACAGGAACGAGGTATTTCCATTACCGCTTCCGCGATGCAATTCCCCTATAAAAACGCCATCATCAACGTGCTCGACACTCCCGGTCATCAGGACTTTTCCGAGGATACCTACCGCACCCTCACCGCCGCCGACTGCGCCATCATGGTGATTGACGCGGCCAAGGGCGTGGAAACCCAAACACGCAAGTTGTTCGCGGTCTGCCGCCTGAGGGGAATCCCCGTCATGACCTTCGTGAACAAAATGGATATGTACGGCCGGGAGCCCTTGGATCTCATGCACGAGGTCGAGGAAGTCTTGGGAATCCACTCTTCCGCCATTAACTGGCCCGTGGGGGGTGGACGGGAATTTACCGGCGTGGTCGACCGCCGCACCCAGGAACTGCTTTTGTTCACCAAAAAATCAGTAGGAGGCGCCTCCAAGGCCGCCGTGGAGCGGATTTCTTTGAAGGACCCCGATGTCAAAAACCATGTTTCCGAGGATCTCTGGAAAAAGCTCCACAATGAGCTGGAACTCTTGGAAGTTGCGGGAAACCCTTACAACCACGAAAATTTCCTGAGGGGCCAAGTTACCCCCGTCTTCTTCGCCTCGGCCCTCAACAATTTCGGCGTGGAGCCTTTCTTCGACGCCTTCGTGAACATGGCGCCTCCCCCGGGCCCCCGTCCCGCCGACACGCCCTCGGGTGAAATCATCATCGATCCCGTGGAAAATGATTTTTCAGCCTACGTCTTCAAGCTGCAGGCCAACATGAATCCCAAGCACCGGGACAGCACGGCCTTCCTCAGGATTTGTTCGGGTCGTTTTGAACGAGATTTGGTGGTAAAACACCACCGTTTGAACAAGGAACTGCGCCTCTCCCGTCCCCATTCCATGCTGGCCCAGGACCGCAATACCGTGGACCTGGCCTACCCCGGCGACGTGGTGGGCGTCATCAACCCCGGCATCTTTTCCATCGGCGACACCATTTCACTCAAGGGCGGGTTCAACTTCAAACCTCTTCCCTCTTTCCAGCCGGAAATTTTCGCCCGTGTCCGTCCGAAGGATGTCGCCAAGCGGAAATCCTTCGACAAGGGCGTGGAGCAGATGACGGCCGAGGGAACCGTGCAGATGCTGAGCAGTTGGGATGGATTGGAATTTTTCGTCGCGGCCGTGGGACGGCTTCAATTTGACGTTTTGCAGTACCGGCTCAAGGCGGAATACAACGTGGACACCCTTCTGGAAACTTTGCCCTTCCAGAGCAGCGCGTGGCTCATGGGCGATCCCGAAACCTTTGACCCGCCCGTGGCGGTCCTCAAGACCCGCGACCGGCAGGGCCGTCCCGTGATTCTTTTCAAAACAGCCTGGGACAAGGATTACACCGCCAGGAAATGCCCCAACCACCCCCTGGCGGATATGGCTTAATTCGATTGTGTTATTATCGTCCCAATGAACGGTATTAAATTTTCCACGGCCTCAAACTCCTTTCATCAAACCCTTGTTTTTCAACCATGGGTTTATTTTGGAATTTTCCTGGCCTCCAACATACTGCTTTCATATTTTTCACTTTCCAGCCGGCAGAAACTTTGGGTGGGGTTGTTGGGAGTGGTCCTTCCCTTGGGTCTGGGCCTTTGGAGCGTGCTGGAAAAACGTTTAAAAACAACGCCCGCGCCCGATCCCTCCAGGGAATTTTTCAACCTGAACGGGTTCTTGGCCTTTCGCGCTTTGTGGCCCTGGTTTCTCTTCGGGGCCTTGCTGATCCTTACCCGTTTCTTCCGGTTAACCTCCCTCCCCTTTTGGCCTTTAAGTGATGAGGGTATTTTTTCTTCCCTGGCCGCCGACTTTTCACGGAATGGGAGGGGGGATCTTCTTTGGACCGAGGGCCGGATTGAGCCTCTTTTAATATGGTCCCTGGGGCTTTTTTTCAGGGTAAAGGAACCCTCCCTTGCCGCGATCCGTCTTTATCCCGCGCTTCTTTCCCTGGGGTCTGTTTTCCTTTCCTATTGGGCCGCCCGGAAATATTTCCCGCGTCCCTTTTCCCTCGTTTTTTGCGTTCTCTTTTCCTTTTCCTTCTGGGAATTCACCCTGATGCGTTTCTGCACACCCGAGGATCTTATTCCCCTTTTCCAGTTCCTCGCCCTGGGATGTTTGGGGCTTTTCCTGCGGCCCCCGGGAGAACCCTCCCAAAAACTCGCCCTTTTGGCCCTCACCGCCTGTAACGCGGCCGGCTTTTATTCCTACATCAACTGGGCCGCCGTCTGGATTTTCCTCTCCCTGGTCCTGGCCCTTCATTCTTTTCAAATAGGAAAAAAGGGTCTTTTTTATTTTTTGTTCTTCCAGGCATCCAGCGCCCTCCTGGTTCTGCCCCTGGCCCTCGCCCGGCTTCAGCCCGGCAACCTGTCCTACATTCAAGGCACCGCGGGATCCCTGTTTTCACCCGCTTCCTGGGTTTCCTACTTCACGGGTTTGTTTTGGGACTCCCGCGATAGCTTCCCCTTTGCCCCGAACTGGGGTGGAATGCTGGACCCCGTTACCGGTTCCCTGGTTTTTATAGGGGTTATTTATTCGGCGGGACGGCTTCCCAAAACCTGGCTGGGATTGCTGGCCGGTGGAATTATTTTTTCAATGCTTCCGGGAACCCTCTCCAATTTCCTGGAATTACACCGGATCACGCCCTCCCTTCCCTTCTGGATATTTCTGGCCGCCTGCGGGGCGCAAAGCCTGCTGGCATCGCCCGGCCCGCGGAAAATTTTTCCCCTGTGGGCGGTCATCCTGGCCGGGCCGCTTGTCCTGAATGGTTACAACTTCACGGGACCTTACATGGACACCCAAAGGATTCCCTCGTCGAGACAATGGCGGTCAATTGAATATTGGGACGCTTTCCAAACGCTTGACCGTCTGAGGCGCCAAGAAGGGCCTCTCCTCGTTTTTTCGGAATTTAACACCGATTACGACAATAAAACCCTGAACACCGCCTGTTACCCCTTTGACGCGCTCCAAAATCCGGCGCTGGCCCAATCCCGCCCCAAATGGGCCGCCCTTATCCTTAATTCCAACTATACCCCATCACTCCTGAAATTTTTTCCAGGGATGAAATTTCTAATCCTGAAAACCGACAAGAAAAATCCGGGAGACCCCCATCCTTTCTCCCTTTTTATGATTCCGATATCCGATATTTCACCTTCGCGTCTTGCCGGTTGGATCAAAGCCGATCACTTTTACCGCGAGGCCAACCTTAACCTCAAAAACAGGATTTCGACCCAATCCTGGGATCTTTCGGCCCAAGCGCTCGCTCCCGCCGGCGATCTGGGCCGGGGCGATCCTCTTTTGACGGCGGTTTATTGGGAAAAAACAGGGTTCTTTAAATTCCTGGGGGGGCGTTTTTACGAGGCAAGGGAGGCTTTTCAAAACGCCATTACCCGCGGAATCCCCGCGGCCCAACTTTATTACAACCTTGGGGTTTGCCTGAAAATCATGGGACAAACCGGGGAAGCGGAAAAAAATCTGAAAAGGGCGGAAAAACTTTCCGCGGGATTTAAATAAAAAATGGACGGGTTGAAGGTTTGTGATCGGCTGTCCTCAGCCGGGTAAAAAAGAGGTCTAGGAAGCGTCAGCCCATTTGGGGGGTTTGATGATGGTTTGCCCCAAAAATTCCTGCAGGGCCTTTTCAAATGAGTGGACGGATGGGCTATCCCCTGAAAGTTTGAAAAGAGCGTAACGTTCAAGGTCATCCAGTCTTATCCAGTCGGCGGGCGTGATCATGGCCTTTAAACCCAGCGCCCTCAGGTAAACGGACTCGGGTACCCTGGCAAGACCCTCCCATTGGGATTTTTCCCCCAAAACCACCTGCTGCTCCATCGGGGTAACAGGTTCCCGGTTGTGTCTTAAAAGATAGGTCAGGTAGTCGCGGTAACAATCCTGTTCCCCTTGGCTTCGAACCGAAAGGTGGCAAAGCACCAGCCTCTCCTCGGGGGAAAAATGAATCCAACTATTTTGGGAAATGGAAATTCCGATTCGGTCCAGTTTGAATTGGGTGGAAAGGGGGATGGTTTGAAGTTTCTCATAAACCCCTTCCTCGAATTTGAATTTTCGAAACATGAAGCCCCGCCCCTCGAAATTTCCGTCGGGGGGAATTAAAGCAAAAGTTGTACCAAACAGGCTTTTTTGCCGTAACCGCTTTCCATGGGGTTTCCGGGGGGGGAAACCCGTGAACATGAATTGAATTTGAACAAAATTGTAGAAACAACCTAATTCGAAAGGGTTTTTAGCGGGTTAAGCCGGGCGGCTGAAACCGGTATTTTAGAAAAATTTAATAACGGGGAACCAAGTGAACTTCATTCCCCCGCACCACCTGGGGAAAGGTGAGAATATTTTTGACACAGAGCTTGTCCCCGGGATGGAAATAATAGCCCCAATCGTTTTTACAAACCTTCTGGGTGTAATAAAAACGGTATTTGGAAACATTCTCCCTCGTCAAATCAATTAATCGTCCGGTGTAAAAATACGGTTTGGTTTGCATATAATTTTTGGTTTGACGGGTATGGTAAGGCCACTTCCAGGTAAATTTGGTGGTGACCTTGTCGTTATAAATAACTTCCAGCGGTTTGGCCTGTACGAGGCCTACCGACAGGAGGAGGAAAAAGAAAAAAATGGGTTTAAAAAAGGTTTTCATTAATTCCCCTGGAGTGAATGACCCCATTCCTAACGGCCGGACGATCCTATTCTTGAGTGGTATTTTAGGCCCTTTTATTCATGATTTTCAAAAATCTCGCTCAAGGTGGGATGAGGATGCAGAACTTTCCCAAGGGATTGTGTCGTCATTCCCTGGGACAACCATACACAGGCCTCCCCGATAAGGTCCGTCGCCTCCGGGCCGACCAGATGAACCCCCAGGATTTTTCCGGAATCCCCATCCGAAACCATTTTAGACCAACCCTGGATTTCCCCCAGGATACGGCCCTTGCTGTTGGCCGCGAAATTATTTTTGGCCACCTTCACGCTCTTGAATTTGGCTTTCGCCTCGGCCTCGGTCAACCCCACCGCCGCGATCTCGGGCGTGGTAAAAACCACATGGGGAATTTTGGAATCATCCATTTTTTCCGCCGAGTCCCCCTTCAGGATATGACCCGTGACGATTCGGGCGTGTTCATAGGCCGTGTGGGCGTAGGGGTATTTGCCGGTCAAATCCCCCACGGCATAAACTTTTTTCACGGACGTTTCCAAAAAATCATTGGTCTCAATTTTTCCGCCCTGGGTTTTTAAACCAAGGTTGGGAATGCCGGCCTTGTCGGAATTGGGGGATCTTCCCACCGCGACCAATATTAATTCCTCATCCCTTGGTTTTACTTCGGAAGACCCAAGCTCCACTTCCACTCCCAATTTGCGGACCGAGTTCAAAAGCACCTGGCCCAATTCCTCATCCATGTTCATCAGGATACCCGGCAAAACATCCCCCATGCGGACTCTCACCCCTAACTGGGCGTAGAGGCAGGCAAACTCCAGACCGATAACTCCCGCTCCCACGATGAGAAGGGATTGGGGCAGGCGGGGTTGGGACAAAAGTTCGTCGCTGGTGACAATTTTTCCGCCGATGGGAAAAGGGGGAATGCTTTTTGGCCTGGATCCCGCCGCCAGTATCAGATGGTCTCCCTGATACTCCTCCCCGCCGCATTTGACGAGTTGGGAATGAACAACCTCCGCCTCGCCCTGGATCACTTCCACCTTGGCGGAGGATAGCGAGGACTGGATTCCCTTTTCCAGGATGGAGATGGTTTTGGAGGTTCGGTCGACAAGCGTCTGGAAATTAAACCGGACATTGTCCGCCTCAATTCCCCAGGCTTTTCCTTCCTTGGCCAGGGTGTGAAAGCGGACCGCGGCGGATTGGAGCAGTTTGGTCGGGATACAACCCACGTGGAGGCAGGAACCCCCCAGTTTTTTCTTTTCGAACAGGGCGGCCTTTTTTCCCTGTTGAGCCAGCAGTTGGGCCGAGCGGTAGCCGCCAGGGCCTCCGCCGACAATGAGGACGTCAAACTTTTTCATGGAATTAACCTTTCAATAAAAAAACTTTCACCCATTTACCGCAGAGGCGCAAAGACGCAGAGAAAACCAATCAAGCCTTTCTCTGCGGCTCCACGTCTCTGCGGTGAAAAATTTCAAAAAAGTAGTTTATAGCTTCAGGGAAGGCGCGGGGGAGGTCAAGGGCTTTTCAAATCGAACTCCCGCTGATTCAAAAGCATTCCCCAAAGCCCCTTCCAATTGTTCACGATCCACCACTTTTAAATTAGGATCGTCGTTTAAACCAATCATGTTTTCGGGTTGAGCGCCGGGAAAGGCTTTTGTCCAGTCCCCGGAAACGGACAAAAGAAGAACCCCCTGCTGGAGAAAAACATCTTCCCGTCGGGCTTGGGCTCCGCCCGCGACTTTTTTTCCTTTGAATATCAGTTCCGATTGGGACGGCGCTGAAAAACAATGGGGATCATTGAGTCCCCTGTGTTTGGAGCTGGTGAGGACCGTCTCCCGGCCGAGCGTTTGGATCCCCCCCGCCAAAAGTTTTCCAATCTTGCGGTAACTCTCAAGAAGATCACCTCCCACCAGGGAATCCTTTTTCGGGGCGATAATGCTGTAACAAAGATCGTCCTTTCCGTGTAAAACCGCCCTCCCTCCGGTCGGCCGGATTTCATGGGGATATTTGAGTTTAGACAGGTCCAACCTCCTGGCTTCCAACCGCCCCAGGGTTAAGGTGGGCTGGAAAAAATAAAAGAACCGCAGGATCGGCTGATCTTTTTCCCGGAACTGTTTGAACAAATCCTCATCAAAGGCCATTTGACCGTTAGGAGGGGCTTGGGATGAGGGAATCAGTCGCCAGTTCATTTTTTCCTCGAGAAACAAAAAAGGGCGGCCACTGGGGGCCGCCCCTACCAGTCATTCAAAATTTAGAAGGAGACCGAGTCGCCGCAGCCGCAGGTTCCCTTGGCGTTGGGGTTTTCAATTACAAAACCGGCGCCCTGGAAGTCCTCGACATAATCGATTCTTGCCCCCTCCAGGTATTTGGCGCTGTTGGGGTCGATCAAAACCTCGACATCCCCCGTCTTGTTAATCTGATCGTCGTCTCGTTTATCGTCAAAGGCAAACCCATAGGAAAAACCACTGCAGCCGCCGCCCTGGACGAAAACCCTGAAGTTCTTTCCAACGTATGCGGAATTTTTCGCGGCGTAATCCTTGACCTTGTTCACGGCTGAAACCGTTAATTGCAGCATGTTTCCCTCAACGCTTTTAAATTTTAAATCATGGTTCACCGCAAAGACGCAGAACCGCAGAGAGAGGCATTTTTTTCTAAAAAACCGAAAGACAACTCCAAACCTTTAGCCTCAATGTTTTGCAAAAAGGAAGGATTTTTTTGCGTCTCTGCGTCTCTGCGGTAAAAAAAACCTTAATAACATTATATCGGCGTCGTGAGCCTAAAGGTCAAGGGTTCACAATGATTCCCGCCTGGCCGTCCACTTTTTTGCCGTGGACAAAGAGCAACCCAACCCGCCGTTGCCCCTTTTTTCCGTGCTGCCCCTCAGGCAAATTGCCCATAAAGGAACCGGGGCTGAAAAAATAGTGGCCGCCGAGATGGCGCGCGGTAGGTTCAAAATTCCTCCCATAAACAAGGACCTGTACGGGATTTTCCTCAAATTGTTTCAAAATCCATTTTTTCAGGCCTTGCGGTTTTCCATAACCATGAACCAACCCCATGGTCACGGGGCCCACCCTCCAGGCCTGGCGGACATAAAGATCCGACCGGACATAGGACTGCTCGGCGTTTCCGCACACGGCCCTGGTGGGGGCGATCTTTTCCAGTTGTTCCAAAACCCGCATTTCCCCGACAGGGCCCGCGTGCAAAATGGCGTCAACGCCCTTGAAGGCTTTCTTCAGGGCCGTGATTTCAAGCGGCGTTAAAATGGTTTGCGTATCAGCCAAAACACCGAAAATCAATGGTTTCTCCTTTTTTGACTTCAAGGTTTGTTAACCTTACACTAGGCGTCCAACAAAAGCATCTTAACCACGGAGAACACAGAGTTCACAGGGTAAATCAAATTAAGATGGAAGATTAAATTCTTACTCGGTGCCCTCCGTGCGCCGCGAAAGCGGCCCGTGGTGAAAATGTTGAAAGGTTTTTTTAAATGAAGATCGCCGTTTGCCAGATCAACACAACCGTGGGGGATTTCGACGGCAACGTTGAGAAAATTTCCCTCTATATCAAAAAAGCCAAGGCGGCTGACTGCGACCTGGCTTTATTCCCGGAACTGACCCTGACCGGCTACCCTCCCCGCGACCTCCTTGACCGTTTTACCTTTTTTGAAAAGGCCCAAGTGGCCCTCGGCCGGGTGGCGAAAGAAGCCAAAGGCATCCTCGTCGTGGTTGGAACCATCCTTGAAAACAAGGAATCCGGAAACCCCCTTTTTAACGCGGCAGTTGCCGTCAGGGACGGCAAGGTCCTTCATACCTATAAGAAAGTTCTATTGCCCAATTATGACGTCTTTGACGAAGCCCGGTATTTCGCTCCCGCCCCCCATCCGGAGCCTCCCTTCAAGTACAAGAGCCTCAAGATCGCCGTCACCATCTGCGAGGATATTTGGAACGTGGAGGGAGTCTTTACCCACCGCCTTTACGCCAAGGATCCCGTGGTGGAGATCGCCAAGGGCAAACCCGACCTGGTCCTGAACCTTTCGGCCTCCCCCTTCCATTTCGCGAAACCCTCCGTGCGGGAAAAGCTTTTAAAGGATGTTGCCCGCAAAACCAAAGCGCCGGTCCTCTATTGCAACCTGGTGGGTGGAAACGACGAACTTATTTTTGACGGATGCAGCATGGCCATGGATGGGGCCGGAAATCTGTTCCAAATTGGCAAAAGTTTCGAGGAGGATTTTTTTATCTACGACACGGAAAAACCCTCCCTGAAGCCGGGCCCTTCCCTTTCCAGCGATACCGCCAAGATTTATCAGGCCCTTGTGACAGGAACACGGGATTATGTCCGCAAATGCGGGTTCGAGAAGGTTTTAATAGGCCTTTCCGGCGGGATTGATTCCGCCCTGGTGGCCTCCATCGCCGCCGAAGCTTTGGGCCCCGAAAACGTGATGGGCGTGACAATGCCATCCCCCTTTTCCTCCAAGGGGTCCATCGAGGATTCCAAAGCCCTCGCGAAAAATCTGGGAATTGAGTTCAAGGAAATTCCCATCACGCCGCTTTTTGAGGAATCCCTGAAAACACTGGAGAAGGTTTTTAAGGGGAAGACGAAGGACACCACCGAGGAAAACCTGCAGGCCCGCTTGAGGGGCCTGTTGCTCATGGCGCTCTCCAACAAATTCAACCGGCTGGTTCTTTCCACCGGAAACAAAAGCGAACTTGCCGTGGGTTACTGCACCCTTTACGGGGATATGTGCGGGGGGCTCGCGGTTATTTCGGATGTCCCCAAGGGATTGGTTTACAAATTGGCAGGCCATGTGAATCGAATGATGGAAATAATTCCTGAAGCCACTTTCACCAAACCGCCTTCCGCCGAGCTTCGGCCCAACCAGACCGACCAGGACAGCCTGCCGCCTTACGACACGCTGGACGCGATCCTTCGTTTATATATTGAGGAAAACCAGACGCCTTCCAAAATTGAAAAAGCCGGATTCGAAGCGGGCGTGGTTTCGGATATCCTGAAAAAAATTAACCAAAATGAATATAAGCGCCGGCAAATGGCGCCGGGGTTAAAGGTCACGACCAAGGCTTTCGGGATGGGCCGACGGATCCCCATCGCGCAAAAATTCAAGGAAAAGTAAAACCTAATCACCGCAGAGACGCGGAGACGCAGAGATAAATCAAAATGATAATTAAAAAACCATTCAAAACACATCAAAACATTGATCCTGAAACCAACAGGATTTCTGGGGAAGTCGTCGATGCGGCTTTTAAGGTTCATTTCGCATTAGGACCTGGTCTTCTTGAAAGCGTTTATGAAGTTTGTTTAATTCATAAACTGTCAAAAAAGGGGTTAAAAGTTCAAAAACAAGTTGTTTTGCCCATCGTTTTTGAGGAAATTCGACTCGACGCGGGATTTCGGCTGGATTTACTTGTGGAAGATAAAGTAGTGGTAGAAATAAAGGCCATCGATAATATCCTTCCGGTTCACGAAGCTCAACTTTTAACTTATTTAAAGCTTTCAGGCCATGAATTGGGGTTGCTGATTAATTTCAATGTTCCAATACTCAAGAAGGGGATTAAAAGAATCGCGTTGTCAAAACCTAAGAAATAACGGTTTTGGTGTTCTCTGCGACTTTGCGTCTCTGCGGTGAAAGGATGTGTAATGTCAAAATCCATTGTTGAAGTGACCAAGGAAATTACATTCGAGGCGGCCCATTACCTGCACAACCCCAAATGGAACAGGGCCAAAAACCTCGAGATTTTCCGCAAGTGCGCCGGTTTCCGCAAGGATGATCCCAAGGCTTCCCATTATCCCCATGGGCATTCCTACCGGTTAAGGGTTACTGTGCAGGGGCCCATTGATCCGGAAACGGGATTTGTGGTTGATTTCAGGATTTTAAAGGAAATAGTCAAAAGGGAAATTTACTCCAGGTTTGACCATCGCTTTATCAATAAGGAGGTGGAGCCCTTTAAAAGCCGTCCCCCATTTCAACCCACCGCCGAAAACATGGCGCAGGTCATCTGGGCCCTTTTGGAACCACCCCTGAAAAACGAAAAGGTCCGTTTAACGGAAGTCATCCTTTGGGAAACACCGGAAAGCTCGGCCATTTTCCGCGGAGGGAAGAAATAAACGAAACATTCCTGCCGCTAAAGCTCGGAGACGCGGTTAAAGAGGTTTTAAAACACAGGGTTTAAAGTTTTTTTTGATTTTAAAATTAGAAAAAGATTTACTCTGCGGCTTTGCGTCTCTGCGGTAAAATATGTTCAGAAATCGAAGGAAAGGGTTTCCGGTTCGTTGGAAGGCTCCATACACTTGGGATCGTCGTTGGCCACTTTGTTCACCCAGGCGCTGACCTGGTAGGCCTCCATTTGATCCGCCGGGAACGGTTCGAATAATTCCTTGATTTCCCTGAAATCCCTGACATCTGAATCCAGCCAAAGGTCGTAATGTTTCGGGGAAATAATGACCGGCATTCGGTCGTGAACCACCCGGACGACTTCGTTGGGGTTGGTGGTTAAAATCCCGCAGGATTCTATCGTTTTCTCTTCCATCTTTTGGGTGGCCCATAGCCCCGCAAGGGCGAAGGGCTGCTTGTTTTTCATCTGGATAAAATAGGGCCGGGTTTCCTTGGCCTGGTGGCGCCATTCGTAAAATCCGTCCACGGGAATGAGGCAACGCCACTTTTCGAAGGATTCGCGGAAGAGCGGTTTTTCGTCAATCTCCTCGCTCCGGACATTCAGGATCAGCCGGCCGCCCTGGGTCCAGGACGCCACAAAACCCCATTGAAGAAGTTTCATTTCCCTATTTTTATTTTCCAAGGGGCGAACGGCCGCGGGAATCATTTGCGAGGGCGCCACGTTGTAGCGGGGCTTCCAATCCACGGCCTTCTCCAATTTGAAAAGGTTGGCGATGGCTTTGGGCGGGCTTTTGAGGGCGAATCGTGAGCACATGGAGGCATTATAAACCGTAATTTTAAATTCTTAATTTTTAATTTTAAATTAAAGACTTTTGGACTTTTCATTTAAAAACTCTAAATTAAGAATTCAAAATTTAGTTTAAAGATGGTGGACGTTACTGGACTTGAACCAGTGACCTTCGCGATGTGAACGCGACGCTCTAACCAGCTGAGCTAAACGTCCGGTATTAAAAGGGTTGGGCGGAGCCCAACTTAATACAGGGCCGGCGTTTAACCCTCAGGTGAAACCTGATGAGGTAAACGGCCATGCCGGCCAATCTTGGAAGGGGGGTAGTTTATTCGGAAAAAACAGCCTTTTCAAGAAGCTTCAAATTTCCTGAAATAGGCCCTAAAACAAAAAAGCCCGGGCCGTATGGCCCGGGCTTTTAACTTAAAATGCTTACCAGGTGTTCGTGTCACCGAAAGAAACGTTGTGGTTGGCGACGGTACTGGTCGACACGTTCGTTTCCAGCAGATAGGGGTCACCCGGATAGGGATAATCACAACAACTGCCCGAGGTCCCCGGGGCCTGATACCAGAACAAAATATCCACCAGGAAAACGGAACAAAAATCATTGGACGATTGGTAGGCTATTCCGTCATAACGGGCGCCGTTTGAAATGAGTTGTTGTCCGGAACCCCATGGGGTTCCTGTTGCGGAATTATGGGCGACCAGGGTGCCCGGCTGAAAAAGCGAAAAATGCAAACCATTGCAGGAATTGACGGGACCCAAAGATCCGGAATAGGTCACCGATCCTCCCACCCCCGAGATCGCGTGGGTATTCGTAAAGGAGTAATTCTGGTTGGTAAGGCTGGTGTTGATATTTACTTGCGTTCCACTGGCAATACTGCAGGTCGTTGTCCCGAAAATGTAGGCAAAATCCCCCATGTGTGGACTATCCGCCTTGCCATCCCCAACCGCGTTATGCCAATAAACGATATTGTAAAGCCCGGACGGCATTCCGGTAATGGAATAGGAAGCGCCGCTTGAATTGACAAATGCGGCATAGGGACTGCTGGATCCGGACACGGCAAGGATGACAAGGGGGTTGGCCGCATTGATGGTTCCGCCCCCCGTGTAAGTGAGGGTTCCCGAAATGGATTTACCCGTGCTGGTGGGGGAAGAAGTGGGGACCTGCGTCGGACAAACCGAGGTGGTATTGGTCGCTGTGGAGGTAGCCGTTCTGGTTGGCGTCGCCGTGGGGGAATTCGTCGGGGTTTTTGTAGGCGTTGCCGGGACCGTGTTCGTTGAAGTGGAGGTTTCGGTCGGGGTGGGACTTTGAGTAGCCGTTGAGGAAGCCGTATTGGTTGCTGTGATGGTCGGCGTATTGGTGGGGGTCCTGGTTATGGTGGGCGTGGGGGAATCGGTGGCGGTCCGGGTCGCGGTACTTGTCGGCGTCTCAGTGGCCGTGTTGCTGGGGGTGTTGGTTGGAGTAATCGTGGGCGAATTCGTGGCCGTAAAGGTTTCGGTCAAGGTGCAAGTACCTGTCGCGTTACCACAGGTCGCCGTAAAGGTGGCCGTAAAAGTGGCGGTATTCGCGGGCGCGGAAGGGGTGGTGGGGGTATCGGGGGCCGGACAACCTACCATTACCATAGTCGCCATTCCCAAAAGTAAAAATAAAAAGCCTGAGTTTCTAAAGTTCATAAAAAACCCCCTGAAAATAATTTTTTTTGGTGAAGTGCCGCTTGATAAAGGCCGCTTTAGCAAAAACCGTTTGGAATTGAAGGGTTAAGGTAAACGATAAAGCCTTGAGATTTTATGACTTTTGTCATACACCTAACAACGAAATTATTAGCAGATAAATGGACTTTTTATTGAAATTTCCAAAATAAAATCCTGAATAATAGGCTTCCATGAATAATCCGATCCCCCCAACCCTCAATGCCTCTTATCAAGAATGTGAAAACTTGGCCTTTGGTCATTACGAGAACTTCCCGGTCGCTTCCCTTCTGCTCCCCAAAGAAACCCGACCCCACGTGGCGGCCCTTTACGCTTTCGCGAGGACCGCGGATGATTTCGCGGACGAGGATAAATTTGAGGGCCGAAGAATATTAGAACTGAATAAATGGGAAAAGGGGTTTAATGAGGCGCTGAAAGGTAAAAAAGCACACGTTCCCCTTCAAGCCTTCGCCCACACCGTCAAAACTTTTCAAATTCCCGTTTCACTTCCTATTGATCTTCTCCGCGCTTTTCGAATGGACGTTGCCCGGCACCGCTACTCGTCCTGGAACGCTCTTCTTTATTACTGCCGTCACAGCGCCAACCCGGTGGGGCGTATGGTCCTGTTCATTCATGGGTACCGGGACGGGAAACTCCACCGACTTTCCGATTTCATCTGCTCCGGCCTTCAACTCATCAATTTCTGGCAGGACACCGCGATCGATCTGAAACGGGGACGGGTTTATTATCCGAAAGAGGCGTTAAAAAAAGCCGGCGTGTTGGAAAAGGAACTGCTGAAATTGAAAAATTCCACCGAAACCCGCCGTCTGGTCCAGGCCGCGGTGGATTATACCGAGAATTATTTCCGCCGCGGCCTGCCCCTGCTGGATCTGGTGAATGGCCGGCTTAAACTGGAACTGAGGGCCACTTACCTTGGCGGTATTGGAATCCTTAAAAAAATCCGGGCAATGGACTACAATGTCCTTGAAAAACGCCCCAGCTGGAACGCCTTTGATAAATTTGGTTTGATCTTGCGCTCATTATTCGGCTCCATCTCCCCTTAAGGAATTTCATTTGAATCCCACGGATGGATCAATCAGGAAAAAAACCAGTTTTTATTACCCTCTCCTCCTCCTTCCCCCTGAAAAAAGGCGGGGCTTGGAGGCCCTTTACCGTTTCTGCTGGACCGCCGATGAAATTTCCGACTCCTCCGATTCCTTAACCCTGAAAAAACAAAAACTTCAAATATTCAAAAAAGAACTGGCCGCATGCCTCGCCGGAAAAAGCCAAAAACCCCTGTTTAAGAATCTTGAGGAAACCATCCGTTTGTTTAATCTTTCAAGGGAACCCCTGCTACGAATCCTTCTGGGCGTGGAACGGGATCTGAAACCTGTGCGATTCAAAAAATTTTCAGAGCTTCACCGTTACGCCCTCCAGGTGGCCGGGGGACCAGGGCTGGCCAGTATGGAAATTTTCGGGTTTAATGCTGCGGCTCACCAAACCTACGCGGAAAATCTCGGTGTTTTTCTTCAAATCGTCAACATGACCAGGGATTACCGGGAGGACATGGCCCTGGGCCGGCAATATTTTCCCACGGAGGATTTCAAAAAATTTCACCTTACCCCCGCCTTAATTGAGGAAAATAATTCACACTGGGTTTCGTTCGTGGAGTTCCAGTTGAACCGGGCCTGGACCTTTCTGGAAAAAGCCCGTGGTTCCTTGACGAGGCGCCAACGGAGTCAATTGGCGACGGCGGAAGCCATCACGGCGGTCTATATAAAGCTTTTTCAAAAATTGAGGATTTACCCGCGCGCGATTTTAAAAGGGAAAACCACCCTTTCCGGCCCCGAAAAAATACTTTCCGTTTTGGGCGCGGCGGGCCGTTGTTTTCTTTGGCGCTGGGCGGGCGACTAAAACATGTTTCCAAACCTAAACGAAATGGCTTTTTCACCGCGGAGACGCGGAGAAAAAAATGTTCATTTCTTTGGGTTGTTATCAAAATATTCTCTGCGGCTCCGCGGTAAAGAGGTTTTGAATGACTTCTAAGGTCATCGTGGTTGGCGGAGGGTACGCCGGGGTTTCAGCCGCCACCTCCCTGGCGGAACAGGGTTTTCAGGTCGACCTTCTGGAATCAAGAGGTTCCCTGGGAGGACGGGTCTATTCCACCGCCCCCTCCGAATCCTTTCCCGCTCCCGTGGATAACGGTCCCCATTTGTTCATGGGCTGCTACCACGAAACGCTTCGACTTTTTGCCCGCCTGAATGTTCCAGGACCTTTTCATTGGGTCGATCCCTTGGGTCTTTATTGGCTTGACCCCGGTGGAAAAAAACTTTCCTTGAAGTGCGCCCCCCTTCCCTCGCCCCTTCATTTGGCTTTCGGACTTCTCACCACCGACGCCTTTCCCTTCCCGGAAAAGATTTTGCTGGCCCGGGCCTTGGGGGTTTTTTCCAAAAAACCTTTTAAACTTCCAAGCGGAATGGAAACCGTCGCCCAATTCCTGGATCACTCCGGTCAGGGACCTTACAGCCGGGAGCGGTTCTGGATTCCCATCTGCAACGCCGTCATGAACGTTTCCCCCGCCACGGCTCCCATCCAGGGACTGGGGGAGGTGTTAAAAAGGATGTTTTTTGGAAGCCGCCGGGACAGCGCCGTTGCCATTGCGGCTCAACCTTTAAGCGGGGTCGGTTTTCCCCAAGTGGAGGAATTCCTGAAAACCCGCGGGGGAACCGTTTCTTTTCATGAAGGCGTCCAGGGTTTTAATGCCGGCTCAAAAAACTTTGAATTAAACACCCGTTCCGGAAAAACCTACACCGGCGACTCGCTCATCTGGGCCGTCCCGCCTTCTTCCCTTTCCCTGCTCTGGCCCAAGGGAAACTGGCCCGCCGTGGAAGCCTTACCCCGGTTGGGCAAATCTCCCATCCTTTCAGTCCATGTCATCCTTTCAAAAACCGTAATGGATGAACATTTTGCGGGCCTGCCGGGAGCGAACTTCGAATGGGTTTTCAACCGAAACAAAAATTGGGGTTGGCACCCTGCCCCTCAAAACCTTGGGGGCGGGGAGGGCCAAGCGCAATATTTAAGTTTTACCGCGAGCGCGGCGGACAAACTTGCCAAACAAACCGAAAAGGAATTGGTGGATTTGGCCCTCAAGGAATTAAAGGATCGTTGTCCCGCGGCTCGGGACGCCCAGGTTCTTCACGCGAAGGTCACCCGGGAAATGGCCGCCACCTTTATTTGGAACAAGGAAACGGACCGGCTTCGCCCCGGCCCCGAAACCCCGTTTCCCCAGGTCTTTTTGGCCGGCGATTGGACCAACACCGGCCTTCCTGCCACCATTGAGGGCGCCTGCCTTTCCGGCCACCGCGCGGCGGAAAAAGTGCGGGAATACCTGGGCAAAAACAAATAAAATAAGGGTGATGTCCAAAGCCCCTGCCCCTCAAAATTATTTTTCCAACCCCTGGTTTTATTTTTTTATTTTTCTAACCGCCAACGGTTTTTTATCTTATGGTTCACCTCCATCGGGGACGAGGGCTTGGATAATCCTCGCGGGTTTGTTTATTCCTTTACTTTTCGCCATGGCGCTTAAACCCCTCTCCCCTCCCGTCAAGGAACCCCTTTTCCAAAAAGAAATTCTCCCCCCCGCTTCCCTCTGGATTTGGATTCTCCTCGCCGGCGCCGCGGTTTTTATCCGGTTTTATAAACTCACCACCCTCTCCCGATGGCCGCTTTACGACGAGGGGTTCGTGGGTTATTTCGCGGTGAATCTTTCCCAAAAATGGGATTGGAGCCTTTTCTATGGAAGCAGCCAGGCCCCGCCCCTTTTTATCTGGCTGCTGAGTTTCCTTTTCAAGGGCATGGGCCCCTCCTTGGCGGGCCTCTGGTTTCTCCCCGCTTTTTTATCGGCCCTGGCGGTTCCGCTGGGATACCTGGCGGCCAGGCAATTCTTTCCCAGGTCCTTTTCGTTTCTTTGCTCCTTATTTTTGGGGGTGGGATTTTGGGGCTTTTATGTCGGCCGTTTCGCCCAGATGCCCATGATGGTTTTGCCGGCGGAATGCCTGGTCCTGGGCGGGATGGGTTATTTTTTAAAACAAAAAGGGGAAGCGGACCGAAAAAAATTTCTGTTGTTTTTTGGATTTGCCGTGGGTGCCGGCTTTTATATCCACACTTCCTGGGCCGCGGTGGCGGGATTTGTTTTTTTGACGATCCTTTTTATTCTTCGGCGGAAACTTTCCCTTTTTTCCTTTTTCCTTTTTCCGCTTTTGATCATTCTTTCGCCGTTAATGGCCAGCGCTTTTCAAAACGGATATGGATCCTACCTGCGGGACCTCTGGGCCTTCGGGGATGGAAACAGTTTGACCGCCCAGCTCAAAATCGCCGGGGCTTATCTCCGGGAGCTTTTCTGGGGGATCAATCCCGGGGAATTTTCACCCGAGTTGGTGGGCGGCGGTTTGATGAACCCCATTTGGGTTTCGTTTTTTTTGCTGGGGCTTTTGGAACTTCTTCACGGCTTCCGCCGCCCTCTTTACCGCTGGCTCCTTCTGGGACTGGCCCTGTTTCTTCTGCCGGGAATATTGACCAAAACCCTGGAGACTTTCCGGATCCTTCCCCTTTTGCCGGTTTTAATCCCTGTTTGCGTCCTGGGTTTTTACCGCCTGGCCCTTTCAATGTCCGCCGTCCGGCCGTGGCTTCTTTTAACCGTCCTGATGATTCCCTCGGCGGGTCTCGATTTTTACCACCTTCTCGGCCCTTACCAAAAGGTCTGGGATTCACCGGTCCATTGGAAAAATTCCCTAAAATCCATCGAGAGGTCGCGCGCCAATGAAATTCTCCGGGCTGTTTATGTCAAACGCGGTCCAGGTTGCGTCTTTTCTGATTTCATGCCGGGGTTCAGCGATCAAACCCTTGACCTTTCAACCTCCTCCCTAAAAACGAGGAGTGATTCCCTTAAGCCCGCCTGGGCGGCCTGCCTGGTCAATATCAACTACCAACATTATTTGTCCCAAAAATTTCCAAATGGAAAATCCTACTGGCTTTCCCCGGATCTTTCCGTCCCCGACGGGGGAATGATGCTTTGGGTTCTTCCCCTGGATCCTTCCCAGCAGGAAACCTTTGCCGGTTGGCAAAAGGCCTCGCTCGCCCTAAAGCCGTTTATTTTCCAATCACTTTCCTATGTCCATGGAAGGCCCTGGCGGCAGGTCCTGGAGGCCCTGGCGGAGGCCGAACCCTCCTTTCGGGGCGACCCCCTTCTTCGGTCCTTTTACTGGGAAAAAATGGCCGATACCTATCTTCGATTGGGTTTGGATTTCCCCGCGGCCATCCGGTCCCTCCAAACCGGCCTCGACGAGGGGGTTCCCTCCGCCCACCTTTATTACCGGCTGGGAACCCTCTACGCTGTTTCCCGCGAAAACGCCAAATCACAAACCTATTTTTCCAAGGCCGCGCATTCCCCTTTCAACCAAACCAACGCCTCCCAATTCCTGGCGGGACGGGAAAAACACCCATGAAAAAAACCATTCGCCCCGGCCCGCCCTCCCCTTGGCCTTTCTTCCTTATTTTTTTCCTTTCCAACCTGCTTCTCTCCTATGCCTCCCTCTCCCTGGAGGTGAAAATTTGGATCGGTCTTTTGGGTTTAATCCTTCCCCTCCTTTTTATCCTGAAAACTTCCCCGGCCGCCGCGCCTTCAAACCCCTTATTCCTGCGGGAGTTTTTTCCTCCCGCCGGCCTTGGGGTCCTGGGTGGAATTTTAGGATTGGGCCTTTTGGCCCGTTTTTACAGGCTGGATTCCCTTTCGGTATGGCCGCATTTTGACGAGGGGGCCGTCAATTATTTCGCCCTTCGTTTTTCCCAAACATGGAAAGGTCCCCTTCTTTATGGAAGCGGACAGGTCCCGCCGGCCTATGTTTGGCTACAGGCGCCTTTTCTGAAAATTTTGGGCCCTTCCCTTTTTTCCATTTGGCTTTTACCGGCCCTGCTTTCCGCCCTGACGATTCCCATGGGATACCTCGCGTGCCGTACCTTTTTCCCGAAATCTTTTTCCCTCGGCTTCGCCTCGCTTATCGCCCTAAGTTTTTTTCCCGTTTATCTCGGGCGGTTTTCCTTCATGACCGTCATGGTTCCTTTTTGGGAATGTCTCGCCTTTTATGGATTGGGCCGCTTCCGGAACGCCGCTGAAAGCGGGGCCCAAAACCGCGGGGCCCTGGTCCTTGGAATTATCCTGGGACTCGGGTTTTATATTCACCTTCACTGGCTGCTGGTTTTCTTCTTTGTTCTCCCCGCCTTTCTTTTTCTTGTACCTGCGAAAAAAACAAACCCCCTGGGTTTGATCGCCCGGCTCCTCGTCCCCGCCCTTGTCCTCTGCCTTCCCCTGATCAAGGAAGCCCTTCAGGCGGGGTACGGTCGTTACCTTTTGGACCTTTTAAAGGGGTCCCCTTCCGGATCAAATTTCCTCGTGAATTTTCCATGGTATTTTTCCAGTTTGTTTTGGGGTCTTGATCCCCGTTTCCACGCCTATCAGCCTTTCTGGGGGGGATTTTTAAATCCCCTTTTGGACGCCCTGTTCTGCCTGGGTTTGTCGGAAATATTTCAAAATTTAAAAATTCCTTTTTACCGTTGGCTGGTGGCGGGGTCTCTCCTTTTCTTTCTGCCGTCACTCACCCAAACCCTGGAACCTTTCCGTTTGGTGCCGTTGATTCCCCTTTTATTGGCCGTCGCGGTTTTGGGTTTGGGACGGCTCTGCCTTTACCTTCCGAAAAATAAAACCCTGTTGGCCGCCTCACTGATTCTTCTTTCTTCCTTTGGGCTGGATTTTTATCACCTCACGGGGCCTTATCCCCGAAATTGGGACAAGCCGGAAAACTGGAGAAACTGCCTGAAATCCATCGAGCGTTCCCGGGCCTACGTCATCCTCCGGAAAACGGCGGGGGAGAAGGGACCCGGAATTATTCTTGGCGATTTGGTTCCCGGCAATTGCGATCAAACCCTGGCCTTGGCCGATTACCACTTCAACTCCGCGAAAAACCCCTCCCTTTCCCCGGAGAGCCCGGGGTGGGTCGCCCTTTTGGTCAACATCCACTACCAGCCTTTTTTAGGCCCCCAATTTCCCGATTCCAAAACCTATCCCCTTTCCAAGGACCAGACCGGAGGCGATGGAGGCCTCATGTTGTGGGTGGCCCCTATTTCCCCGGAAAACAGGGAAACCGTCGCGCGCTGGCAAAAAGCCTCACAATCCCTGGAGCCTT
>JAHFCG010000141.1 GCA_023249615.1 candidate division FCPU426 bacterium
ATCCTTCATCCCCCTTCGCCAAAGCTTCGGGGATAAGCTGACCTCTTCGCCAAAATGTCCGGGAGGGTCATCTAAATAGCAAAACGCCCCAGGCCCTTCTTCGGGCTGGGGCGTTTTGTGAAAGGATCTATAGATTATAGGAAAATAAGGGCTTTTTCAACCAAAGACCTAGTTATCCCGGCGCCTGATACCAAGTCATGTGAAGCTAGAAGTGGTAAAACACCCCGATATTTAAATCAAAGCCCGAATAATCAACGACCAGGAACCTGTCCTGGTTTCCCGCCGTCCCAACATTACCGTCGGGTTCCTCAATGATGATCCCGTTTCCGTTGACGGCCAGGGCGCTCATGTAGGAATTCTTTCCTGTGTAATCGGTGTAATTCGTCGTCACTTTTGAAAAAGAAGCGTAGCGCCCGCGGGCGTCAAGTTGAATACCGAAATTTTTTCCGGCGTTGATCCTGGCCCCCGCCCCCATGGTTCCGCCGAGGGCAAAACCCTCCCAATAACCCCTGGACCAGGCGTTGAGGTTTCCATTGTTATAAAGATTCTGCACAAAGGAAACGGAGCTCAAGTAACATCCCGTGCCAAGACAAATATAGGTTTGAGCGTCCTTTTTCTGGTCGATAAAGCGGTAGAAGTTCAGGGACAAGGAATAAGCGTTGGGTTGGATGACTGAATTAATATGAACGGGAGGAGCGGAAAAATCATAGGAACTTTGAGGCACCTCGATATTTTCGACACTTAGGGAAAATCCATTGACCCCATCCATCAACCAGCCCCCCTCCAGGCCGAGGTTCAGGGCGTCCAAATTGGGATGGGTGGAGGAGGTTCCCTGTCCTGAAAAATTGGAGTTCCAAGCCGTGGAGCTGTTGCGAATTTCGTCCAGGGCGCAAAAACTGTAGCCCAGCCAAAGGTTCGCCCAAAAATCGGATTCGGAATATTGGTAATATTCCGGCTTGAGGGTTTTGGGGCTTTCCCAGGCAAGAAGGGGGGAAACGGTCAAAAGAAAATAAACGGAAAGTTTGAAAATGTTTTTCATGGGTTTTGTCATCCAGAGCGACCCGTCTGGCGAAGTCTTGACGAAGCCAGAAGCGAAGGATCTTTGTGTTGGCTTAAACCTAGATTCTTCGGCAAAGATCGCCTCAGAATGACAGAGTTAACAGGTTTCCCGAAAGTTTACCACGGATTTAAACAGCCTCTTTAATCCGCTTTAACCCTTCCAGAATGATTTTTTCGTTGGTGGCGTAGGAAAGACGCATGTAGCCTTCCGCCCCAAAGGCAATCCCGGGAGTCAAGGCCACTTTGGCTTTTTCCAACAGATATTCCGAGAGTTCCATGGAATTGGAACGGCCTGGTTTCAATAACCCCTTCACATTGGGAAACACGTAAAAAGCGCCTGCGGGCTTCAGGCACTTGATGCCGGGAATGGCGTTCAAGCCCTCCACCATCATGTCCCTGCGTTTTTGGAAAATGGAAACCATCTTTTGTATTTCAGTCTCAGGGAGGGCCAAGGCCGCCACACCCGCGTCCTGAACAATGGCGGTGGCGTTGGAGGTTGAGTGGCTTTGGAAATCGCCGATGGCCTTCATGACTTTGGAGGGGCCCGCGGCGTAACCCAGGCGCCAACCTGTCATGGCATAGGCCTTCGACATGCCGTTCACGAGAATCGTCTGGGCCATCAAATCCTTGTTGATCGAGGGAAAGCAGACATGCTCCTCGCCGTAAACTAGCTTGGCGTAAATTTCATCCGAAATAACCCATATCTTGTGTTTCAGGACAAGTTCGGCGATGCCTTCCATGGCCTTGCGTGAGACCACCGCACCGGTCGGGTTGCTGGGGGAGTTGAGGATAAGAACTTTTGTCTTGGGCGTAATCTTGGCCTTCAAGACCTCCGGGGTCAGCTTGAATTCATCGGCCTCGGAGCATTCCACAAATACGGGAATTCCCCCTGCCAGCTTGACCTGCTCGGGATAACTGACCCAATAAGGGGAAGGGATAAGAACTTCGTCGCCTGGATTTACCAAAGCGAGAAAGGCGTTGTACAACGAATGTTTGGCTCCGCCCGAAACCACGATATCCCCAGGCTCATATTGAACCTTGTATTGCTGGTTCAAGTATTGACCGATGGCTTTCCGGAGTTCCAAAGTGCCGGGAACCGGCGTGTATTTATGATGCCCGGCGTCGATTCCTTTTTTGGCCGCATCGCAAATGGGAAGAGGGGTATTAAAATCCGGTTCTCCCGCGCCAAAGCTGAGGATGTCAACGCCCTCGGACTGGAGTTTTTTTGCCTTCGCGTCGATGGCCAGGGTCATCGAGGGGGCTATTTGCTTCATGCGTTCGGCTATATCCATTTAACACCTTCCTTTAAAATTTTCACCACAGGGGGGCGGGATTTATCCATCCAAGGGCGCCATGAAAGGCGCCCCTACAAAATCACGAAAACAGCTTCTTGATGTTTCTCAATGCCTGGCGGATGCGGTCCTTGTTTTCCACCAACGCCATTCGAACATATCCCTCGCCCAGACTTCCAAAACCGGAGCCGGGCGAAATGGCGACAGCGGCTTCCTTCAGCAACATCATGGCGAAATCCATCGAACTCATCTTGGCGTACCGCTGGGGAATTTTGGCCCAAAGGTACATGGCGGCACGGGGTTTTTCCACAGGCCAGCCCATCTTGTTCATGCCATCCACCATGATATTCCGGCGTTCCTGATAAACAGCCGCCAATTTCCGGAGGTTTTCCTCGGGACTATCCAGTGCCGTAATGGCGGCCACCTGAATGGGGGTGAAAATTCCGTAATCCATATAGCTTTTAATTCTGGCGAGGGAGGCGATCACCTTGGGGTTCCCTGCCGCGAAGCCGACACGCCAACCAGCCATGTTGTATGACTTGGAAAGGGTAAAAATCTCCACGCCGACTTCTTTGGCGCCTGGCGTGGCCAGGAAACTGGGCGATTTGTACCCGTCAAAAACAATATCCGCGTAAGCCAGGTCGTGAACCACCATCACCTGATGCTTCTTGGCCCACTTGACAATTTCCTTAAAAAATTCCGGCTCCACGCAGGTGGTCGTGGGGTTGTGGGGGAAATTGATGATCAGCATCCTGGGTTTCGGACGGGTCTTGGCGGCTTTGTCGAGGTGTTTCAAGAAGGCTTCAGGTCCATCAAGAATGGGAACCGTCACCAACTTCCCACCGGCGATAACTACGGTGTAATGGTGAATGGGATAGGTTGGGCTCGGCACCAACACCTTATCCCCACGGTTGATGACGGCCAAACCCAAATGAGCGAGCCCCTCCTTGGAACCAATGACCGATACAGCCTCGGTATAGGGATTAATCGAAACGCCATATTTACGATCGTACCAGCGGGAAACGGCTTTTAAGAAAGCGGGAATCCCCTTCGAGGTTGAATAACGGTGGGACTTTTTATCCCGAACCACTTCCACAAGTTTATCAACGACGGGTTGAGGCGTTGGGTTATCGGGATTTCCCATCCCAAAATCAATCACGTCCTCGCCTTTGTGGCGCGCGGCCAATTTCTCGGCGTTTAGGCGCGCGAAAAGGTAGGGTGGGAATTTTTTAATGAGGTTCGATTCGGTTTGTATTGGCATTTTAATCCCTTAAAATTTTACCGCAGAGACGCGGAGGTCGCAGAGAGATTCGAAAACATTAAACCGAAATTTCGGAACCCCAATATTCCGTCTTCGTTTTTTAAAAGCTTCTTCTTTTCAATTTTCCCTGCGCACTCTGCGCCTCTGCGGTGAAAATCTTTAAATCTTTAACTTTGGAATGGAAGCGAACTTGTGGTACTCCCCCGCTCGCTTCTTCAACTTGGCCTTGTTCAGGGCGCTGATCGTTTTGGTTCCAAAGCCCTGTACCGTAAAGGAAGCAACAAGGTTCCCCGCGATGACAGCCTGTTTTAGAAGTTGTTCGTTTATTTTTCCATATTTAGCCAGGTAACCGATGAAAGCCCCCGCGAAGGTATCCCCCGCGCCGGTAGGGTCCACCACATAGTCCAGCGGTACAGCCGGGGACAAAAAGGTCCAACCCGGCCCGAACATCATGGCTCCATGTTCCCCTTTTTTAACAATGACAATCTTGGGCCCCATCTTTTGCAAGGCACGGGCACCTTTGAGAAGATGCATCTCCCCGGTCAACAAACGAATTTCCTGGTCATTAACGACCGCCAGATCGGTTTTCTTCAAAACTTTAATGAGGGCGGGCTTGGTGATATTGATCCAAAGATCCCTGGTATCCAAAACCACGAACTTGGGTTTAATCATCTGTTGAAGAACATTCAATTGCAAATCGGGATGAATGGCCGCCAAAAAAACGAATGGGATATTCCGCGACCGGCCAGTGATGCGGGGATTAAACCGCTCGAAAACTCCCAGGTCGATTTTCACCGTATGGGCCACGGCCATATCGTTTTCGTAATAACCCTTCCAATAAAAGGTCTTTCCTTTTTCCTTAGTCACCAGTTCGGTATTAATTCCATGGCGGCCCAGCATCTTGAGATCGGCGTCCTTAAAATCATCTCCCACAACACCCACCATTTTCACGGGGGCGAAAAGAGAGGCCGCGAGACTTGAATAGGTCGCGGCTCCTCCCAGGGTTCTTTCCAAAGAACCATAAGGGGTTTTTAATCCGTCATAGGCGACCGAACCAACTATCAATACTTCTGACATTTTTTACCTTTTTGTCCGTTTGGGAATTTGATGTCATTGCGAGCCGATGCGCCAATCGGCGCGTTTATTGGCGTGGCAATCTCAGAAAAAAACCTCTAATCCGAACAGAGATTCCCACGTCGCCAAGCACCCCTATCGGGGCGGCTCCTCGGAATGACAACCAAGATTTTTGCTCAACTCGGTTTAAACAAAACATATCCACGGAACATGCAAAACACGATGAACACCAATACGGCAAGAATCGTATCGCCCGTCAGTCTTAAAACAAGAGGATTATCCTCATGTTTATTGCACTTCACCTTTAACCCGTGGGCCGTTTCGCCGACGAAGTAAAAATGCTTTTCGTGGTCGTAGGTTTGGGGGGGCAAAAAACCATTTTTATTTAGAACGGCCTCGTCAATTTCATCGTTGATGATTTTGTCGGGATGGGCGGCGTTCCAGTGGGTGACCGAAGTTTGAAGGGTGGAAATGCGGTTGTAGCAGGCCATTTCATCTGCGGGAATCAGAATCTGGCGAAGCAGATAGACGGCTCCGGCCGTCAAAACCCAGCAGATCGCAAAAAGGGTTAGGCCCTTTTCCCAGGTAAGTTGGTTCCGTTTTTTTGAATCCATAAATCCCCCAAAATTTTCACGAGTATAACTCAAAACAGCCGAAAATATCAAAAAAGGCGGAGCCGGGAGACGCTGACGTTAAGGAATCAATGGGCGGCGGAAAGCGTCACGACCCACTTTTCCAACGTTGGCGGAAGCTGGCCTTCATACTCGTCCAAAAGCAGTTTCACCGAATTCTTTTCCCAATTTTCAAAAAGGGGTATGACACGGTTGATTCGAACCATGGCCAGTTTGGCCAGTTCGTTGCTGTGTTTGGTGGGCTCCGAGACACCCCACTCATAATCGTAAACAATGGTGAGGTTTCCCCGCAAAAAACCCGCCATGGTCTTGAAGTTATTCAACTGATCGATCAAAAGCGGATCCTTGAACAATTCCACCTGCTCCGGAATGGTGGATTCCAAAATCTCGCTCAAGAATGGAAACGCCACCTTTTCCTTCATCGGCCTGGAAAACTTCTGGTAATACTTGATGTAGCCGTCAATTTCCTTTATTTCCACCAGCATGGCCTCGATCAATCGGCTTCGCTTTTCCACCTTTGATTTTTCGTCATGGACCCGGTTCGCGTAAAAGGCAAGCCAGACCCCCATACCGGTCGCGAGGAAAGGAACGAGGATTTCCCGGAACATCCAGCGGTAGGGATTTTCATTTTTTTTGGTCGGCATAAAAGCTCCTTAGTTTTTGCCGGTCACCAGAACAGGCCGGCGGTTGGCGTAGGAAATGTTAAGTAGTATACCGATGGCGGCGTAGCTAAAAACAAGGGACGATCCTCCGTAGCTGATAAAAGGAAGGGTCAAGCCCGTCACCGGCAACAAACCGACGGTCATCCCGACATTAATCACAATTTGAACCGCGAACATGCTGGCGATTCCCAAGGCCAAAAGCGAGCCTTCCATATCCCTTGCCTTTCGGGCAATCTCAAAGGACTTCTGAAGCATGAAGTAATAAAGAATTAAAATTACGGCACAGCCGAGAAAGCCCCACTCCTCCCCAACTACCGAGAAAATGAAATCCGTATGATGTTCCGGAATGAAGGAAAGCTGGGTCTGGGTTCCTTGCATATAACCCTTTCCTGTAATACCTCCCGAACCAATCGCGATCATGGATTGGATGATATTGTAACCAGCCCCCAACGGATCATCCTGGGGGTTAATGAAAACGAACATTCGTTCCTTTTGATAGTCCTTTAAATAATGCCAGATCAAGGGACAGGAAGCGGCTCCCATCAGGACCATCCAGAGCATCCACCTAAATTGGATTCCACCCACGTACATGATGATGGCCGAGACAGGGATCAACAAAAGGGCCGACCCAAGATCGGGCTGTTTAAGAATAAGGACAAGAGGCAGACCCAACATGGCCAGCAGGAAAAACAAGCGTCCTAGAAAAAAAAGTTCAACTGTTTTGCTTCCTATATATCTGGCCAATACCAATAAAACAGAAAACTTCGCCAATTCAGAAGGTTGGTAGGAAAGAATTCCTAATTTGATCCAGCGTCTGGCCCCGTTGGTTTCGTCGCCGATGACCAGAACGATTAAAAGTGAAAGGATGGCAATCCAGTAAAAAATATAGGAGGCTTCTATCCAAAAACGATAATCGATGCGGGAGAAGACAAACATTCCAAGCAGGGACAGGAAAAACCAGAACATCTGCTTTTTCCAGAGTTGGGAAACCTCGAACCCGTGTGAGGTGGCGGAGAAGACAACGAAAAACCCAATCACCGAAAGAATCAGCACCTCGGAGATCAGTACCGCGTCCACGCCTTTTAGGTAGGTTTTAACCGCGTTATTCATTGAAACTCAAACCTTTCTTTTATCTGTTCCCCATTCCGCAAGTTACTGCGAAACTGATTTACCTTCCCTTTTAAATAGAATTGTCCTGTTTTCCTCAAAAGCAGGTTTTATAACCTTTTCCCACCAATCTTCCCTATTTACTTTGAATTGTTTTTCAAATTCATCCAGGAATTTATTAAACCCCTTTACTTCTTCGTGCACTAAGTACCACACCCCTTTATTTTCATGGTGTAATTCCAAACAAAGTAAATCAGTCGTAAGTTCATCTCG
>JAHFCG010000031.1:0-9990 GCA_023249615.1 candidate division FCPU426 bacterium
CGGAAATTTAAAACAACCTTGTTTTTATTTTCCAAAACCAGGTCGGTCAAAACCTGGAGCAGCGAATCCATTTCAGCCGGGCTGATGTCGCCCGCGAGGCGGAGAACGGTAACGGTTTCGGTGGGTGTGGATATGGCCATGATTGTTCTCCTCTCGATTCGAATTTTGTAGGGGCAGGCTCCCATGCCTGCCCAGGCGGCCACAGGGGGCCGCCCCTACAATTTATTAATTACGCGATCGCCGGAAGCCTTCCCGTCTTCACCATCATCTGGTTGATGTCCTCGTAGAGGTCAAACAACAAATCGACCCCCATCATCTTGAACAGGTGCAGGAGCCTGCTGTTGAGTCCCACAATCCTGAGGTCCCCCCTCTTGAAGCGGATATGGTTCCAATGATTCACCAGGGTCCCCAACCCATTGGCGCTCATGAATTTGACTCCCGTCAAATCCAGAACCACATGCAAATAACCCTTCTTCATCAATGTTTCGATCGCGTGGCTTAACTTTTCCAGGTCGCCTTCGCTGATGTCGCCGTCAACATGGATCAGGGAGAACTTTTCCCTGATTTCGATTCCGATTTCCATGTCCACGCCTCCCAAAATCGAAATGCCGGGCGATCGCAAGGATCGCCCCTACAAAACAATCACCAAAAAATTGTACGGGCGAAGCTTGTCTTCGCCCTGCCGTTTACAACGGGGGAGATTGAATCCCCTTGTCCGAGAGCTTTTGCCCCAGCGTTTCCAACGACTGCGACGACGACTGCGCGTGATAGGCTTCGTATTTCTGCTTGTCCCAAATTTCAACCCGGTGAAGGTTTCCCACGATCACCACGTTTTTTCCGAGCCCCGCTTCCTTGCGTAATACCGGCGAAATCATGATTCGCCCCTGCTGGTCCAGATCGACTTCGTCAGTCGCCTTCAGGACAGTCCGGACGAACTGACGGACTTCGGGATCTAAGGTGTTCCAGGAGGCCATTTGTTCCTCGATTTTTTTCCAGGCATCCATCGGGTAAAGAAATAAGCACTGGTCGAAACCCAAGGTCAGAACAATCGGTGTCTCGTGTTCCGCTTTGATCTGTTCGCGAAAACGGGCCGGGATGCTCATACGGCCCTTGTCGTCCAATGAGTTGTGAAAGATTCCTCGAAACAATCAGCACCCCGTTCTGTTTAAAGGCTTCGTGTAAGAAGGCATAGGCCGTCATTTCCCCTGTAATTAGAGGGTTTTTAGCACTTTCCCACTTCTTACCACTTTTCCCCATTTCGCGCCATTATTCACGGGATATGGGCTTCCGTCAAGCGGTATTTGTGGGTATTTCAATGAATTTACATGGGGTACAGAATGGGGAGAAAAGCTGTAAATAATGGCCACTTTTGATGATTTCTGGATCTATCGGCAAAAAGCTTTGAAATATAGGGTCAAAGCAGTAATATCAGTATTACAGTAATACTGAATTACGGAGGTTTTTATGAAATCCACACTAATGGTTTCCAGCCGGGGACAAATCACGCTTCCCTCTTCACTTCGAAAGAAGATGGGAATACAGGGAGGCGGGGTAATCTCAGTCGAGGAACAAAATGGAAAACTTGTTCTCTCGCCTGCCGTTGTAACTGAGGTGGAAATGTACACCGACGAGGAAATCAAACAGTGGTTGGAAGATGATCGTTCCGAACCAGGCGACGAGGAAAAAATCAAAAAAATATTCGCAAGAAACAATAAATAATTGAGGGTCTTCCTGGACGCGAACATCCTTTTTGCCGCAGCTCACAACCCCAAGGGAAACGCCGCCAAAATAGTTCGATTTGGCGGGGAAAATCATTCGGCCAGTATCTTCACCTGTGACCTAGCGGTTGAGGAAGCCCGAAGAAATTTAAAATCCAAATTTCAGGGCGGGATTTTCGAATTTGAAAAAATCATCGAGAAAATACTTGTCGTTAAATCCCACCCTGATTTCCCCTGTCCAATCGCCCTGAATAAAAAAGACGCCCCCATCTTCGCGGCAGCCGTCCATTTTCACGCCACCCATTTTTTAACCGGGGATATAAAGGACTTTGGCCCCCATATGAACCAACCCAAAAAAACCTCAGGAGTTTCGATTCAAACGGTTCGGGAGTTTATCAACACCAACCAAGATGATTATCCGTTTTTGAGCGCGGCTCAAGAAAAACGAAGGGTATATGGAATAAAAACTTCAGACGGGAATTTGACGAAATCAAAAGGAAGGCACCGCAAATAAACGTTCTTAAGCGCAATGTGTTGGCGAGTTAATTTTTTATCACCTTTTAGGAAATGGTAAATGAATGCATAAAATAATCCAGTGGGTTTTTTACGTTTTTCTTTTCTCAATATTTTTTGGAAAATTGGTTGAAGACGTAGTGGATAAGAATTACCACTCTCTTTACACCACATTGGGGGCCTGTGCAGCTCTTATCGGGTTCTTTTTCTTGCTTGCCTTTTTACCGACAATTCTGGGTTGGTTCATCGATCCAAGGAACTCAAGGATTATCAGGACCCATTGTGAATCACTGGGGTTCTCAAGCGAAAAAATTGAATGTTGGCCGAATCATTATGGTGTCACCCTTTTAAAGGGTAGCAAAAAATCTTATGTAAAATGTAAGGTCGTAAAAGGGAAGATAAAGTGGATTGGAAAAAAACCTGAGAATTCAAATTAAATTCCTTTAACCTAAAACTTGTCCCACAGCTTTTTTCCAACCACTCCACAACTTCTTCCGCACATCTTCTTTCATCCTGGGTTGAAACACCTTATCCACCCGGCGGACATGCTGGATCTCCAAACTAGTTTTCCAAAAACCGGAACCCAATCCTGCCAGAAAGGCGGCGCCCAAGGCCGTAGTCTCCACCACTTTGGGACGATTGATCTTCACCTTGAGAATGTCCGCTTGGAACTGCATTAAGAGGTTGTTCTTGCAGGCTCCGCCGTCCACCCGCAATTCCTTCAGCTTCATCATGGAATCCTTCAACATGGCATCCACGAGATCACGGGTTTGATAGGCCATCGACTCCAGCGTCGCCCGAACCACATGTTCCCTCTTGGTTCCACGGGTAATCCCCACCAACGCTCCCCTCGCGTGGGCATCCCAGTAAGGCGCGCCCAACCCCACAAAGGCCGGCACCAGATAAACCCCGCCGGTATCCGGCACCTTCTTGGCGATGGCTTCTGACTCTGACGAGGTCTTAATGATTTGCAAGCCGTCCCTAATCCATTGAATGGCCGCCCCGCCGATAAAGACCGCCCCTTCCAACGCGTAAGCCGGTTGTCCCTTTGCGTCGCAGGCTAATGTGGTCAGGAGTTTGTTCTTCGAGAGAATGTGCTTCTGTCCCAGGTTGAGGAGCAGGAAACATCCGGTTCCGTAAGTGTTCTTAAGGGTTCCTGGCTCATGGCATCCCTGACCGAATAGGGCTGCTTGTTGGTCTCCCGCGATACCGGTAATGGGAATTCCCGCGCCCAGATAACAACGGGAGGAAGTGGTTCCAAAACGACCGGCGGAAGCCTGCACCCGCGGCAATAGGGATTGAGGGACATGCAGGGTTTTGAGAAGTGTTTCATCCCACTTCTTTTTGAAGATGTCATAAAGAAGCGTGCGGGAAGCGTTGGAGTAATCGGTGGCGTGGGCACGGCCTCCGGTCAGATTCCACAACACCCAGGTATCAATGGTTCCAAAGGCCAGTTCCCCTTTGGCGGCTCTCTTCGCGGCACCCGGGACGTTCTGAAGCAACCATTCCACCTTGGTGCCGGAAAAATAAGCGTCAATGACCAAGCCGGTCTTGTTAAGGAAGAGTTTTTCCTTGCCCTGTTGTTTCAATTGGTCGCAACGGTGGGCGGTTCGACGGCATTGCCAAACAATGGCCTTGTGGATGGGCTTCCCTGTCTTGCGATTCCAGATAACAGTGGTTTCTCTTTGGTTGGTGATGCCAATTCCAGCGATTTGGTTGGGCTTTACCCCGGCGGACTTGAGGGCTTTCTTTCCTGTTTCCTCAACGGTGTGCCAGATCTCGTTGGCGTCATGCTCAACCCAGCCTGGTTTGGGAAAAAACTGGGTGAATTCCTGGTAGGCGCTCCCCACCACCTTGCCCGCGTGGTCGAAGAGATAAGTTCTGGTGCCGGTCGTGCCCTGATCAATGGCGAGGATTAATTTACTCATTGAACACCTCGTAACATAAACGTACGGGCGAACCTTGTGTTCGCCCCGGGCGCGATAAATCGCGCCCCTACACCACCAACATCTAATCCAAAAAACGTACGGGCGAAGCAAGTCTTCGCCCCGGGCGCGATAAATCGCACCCCTACAACACCCGGGCGAACCAAGGTTCGCCCCTACAATTATCTATTTTTTAAATTTGCGTAACACCGAAATAAAAACCAACGCCGAAAAAGAAGAAAGAATAAAGGCAAAACCACCCGGTCTGAAATAATCGTTCCAGTACCAGGCCAGACAGCCTCCGGCAAAAGACCCCGCCAAACCCGTCAGGCATTCCGCGAAAATCCCAAAGCTTTGCTTGGGCACCAATATGTTCAACACCCCCGCCACGGTGAGGCCCGAAGTCAGGTACAAAAGCCAATCTTCGGTGATGGCGTTAAACAAAGGCGGTAGGTTCATTAGTTTGTGTCGGTCTTTACGGCTGTGGCATCCAACTTCTGGTTTGAGATCAAAACCATATTGTCGGTAACTTTCACCGGATACCATTCCTTCAACCCCTTTTGAAGTTCAGGCAAATCTCCCTGATGGGCCACGCAAACCACAAGACTCGCTGCCTCAAATTCCTTCTGCACCTGATCCACGTTCGAATAAAGGGGCTGGGCCGCGTAATCCGAAAAGAAAAGAAGCGCGTTGTTGAGGCCGTAATAGTCATCCCGAAGGCCGATGACCTTGGCGCCCTTCTCGCCGCAATACTTGACGTAGGGTGCCACCAGGCGGACATCCTTTTCCCTGTCCATGTCCAATGGGAAGGGCTGGATATTCACGAGAATTATCAGAATGGTCCCAATGGAAATGTGCCACCTGGTCCATTTGTCCCGGTCGTAATCGGAAAACACCTCGCTTAGGGCGGAAGCCGCCGCCAGGGCCAGTGCGGGAAAAACCTGCATGAGATACCAGGGCATCCGGTAGCGGGCCAAACTCATGACGAGGGGAAGCGTCAGGCACCAGAGAAGAAGAAACAAGGCCGTGGAATGGTTCGTTTGGATTTTCTTGACCAGACGCCAAAGTCCCCAGGCCATCAAGGGAGTCCAAAGCCAGTTAAAGGTCAGCATGTCCACCAGGAATGAAAAATGCTGGTACCAAGGCGGGGTTTCTCCCATGTAGGCCTTCTGCAAAATGACCCCCCGAAGGTGTTCCTCCAGGAAAAGAGGGCCGTTGATTTGATACTGGGACCAGCACCACCAGCCAATAATGCCCGCTTGCAGTAACAACCCGCCCCAAAAAGCCGGCCAGGCGAGAACCTTCCATTGCCGGTCAAGAACCACAAACAGGAATGTCACGATCAGCGGAAAAAGCCCCAAGGCGCTTTTGGTTAAAAAGGCTAGGCCTATGGCCAGACCCCAAAGCCAAAAATAATTCCGGTTCTTTCGCATGGCCAGAACCACCGCGAAGAGCGCCAAGGCGCAAAAGAAGGCCAGGGTGACATCCAGCATGCAATGGCGGGCGTACTTGAAGAAGGTGTAGGTGGTGGAAAGAATCACTCCCGCCGCGAAACCGGTCCAGCTATTGAAGAGGAACTTGCCAATGAAATAAGTGAGGATTACCGTGGCCAAGGCCATCAGGGCCGACGGGAACTTGGCCGCGAAAACCGTGACCCCGAACACCTTATAGGACAAGGCCGCCAGCCAGATGTAAAGAGGGGCGTTGCCGAACTGAACCTGATGGTTAAAGGTCTGGGCCAGCCAATTCCCGCTCTGAACCATTTCCTTGGCCTTTTGGGCGTAAAAACAGTCGTCAAAATTGGCCATGCCGTTAAGGCCCAGCTTGGAAAAAAAGATGGTCGAGGCCAGCAGGATCAGGAAGGTCAGACGGATTCTTTCCTCGGAAAAGAAGTCGCTGGTGGTTGGGGAATAGCGGGTGTGGGGGCCATGTTGATGATCCTCACGGCGCGCGGAACCTTGTTCACGATTTCTGCCAAAACCTGGGGAGCCATGTGGTCTCATTTTTTACCGCCTTCGAAATTAAAAAGATTGGATTTAATCCACCCCATTTTGGTCAAACGAAACATCAGGGCTGTCCAAAGACAGCCGAGGCCGTAGGTGGAACTGCGAAAAAAGTTGATCGAAGAGGCCCCGGGGAAATACTTCGCGGGGCAGGTCACTTCGGCGATCTTGAACCCCATGTAATGAATCTGGGAAAGCATCTGGTTGTCGAAAATGAAATCATCCGAGTTTTTTTCCATGGGAACCGCCTGAAGGACCTTCCTGGTGAAACCCCTAAAACCGGTGTGGTACTCGGACAACTTGGCGCCCATTAACAGGTTCTGGACAAGGGTCAAAAAGCGGTTGCTGATGTACTTATAAAGGGGCATGCCCCCCTTTAAAGCCTGCCCGCCCAAAATACGGGAGCCCAACACCACATCGTATTCGCCGGAAGCCAACAGGTGGGCCATGGCGGGAATAAGCTTGGGGGTGTATTGGTAATCAGGGTGAAGCATGATGACGATGTCAGCCTTCAGCTTCAGGGCCGCTTCGTAGCAGGTCTTTTGGTTGCCGCCGTAACCACGATTTTCAGGATGCACGATGGTTTTGATGCGAAGCTTGCGGGCCAAGGCCGCGGTCTCGTCCCGACTGGCGTCATCGACCAAAATGACCTCATCGACTATCTTCATGTCGATCTCGTCGTAGGTTTTCTTTAATGTCGCCCCGGCGTTGTAGGCGGGCATGACGACGACAACTTTCTTTTTGTAAATCACGCAAAATCCTTTAACGAAATTTAGCCACTGAAAACAAAAACCTAAACTTTTTTAGCCACAGATGCATGGGATGCACACGGTTTAATATTTAGTTTAAAAAAAAGAGAACATTTAATCCTTCCATTTATCCCATGAATCCCATGCATCAGTGGCAAATTGCCGTTTGTTCGCCTTTGTCAGTGAGCGGGTTTGATAAGGCGAATCAGGACCAGCAGTACCACCGCGCCCAGGATGGAAATACAGAGCGCTCCCAAAAAGCCGCCAATATGAATGTCCAACTTATCCGCCAGGACAGTCCCGATAAAGGAACCCAGGATACCCACGACCATATCGGGCAGGATGCCCAGCCCCTTGCCGTGAACCAGCACACTGGCAAGCCAACCCACCAGAATCCCCACCACCACCATCCCAATCAAACTATGCGGATCGTGCATAAATACACTCCGTTTCGTGTAACTTGAGGTTCCAAATTGGAACCTCAAGTTGAAATTTATTTAATCACCTTTAAAACCTGACCATGAGTTAACCAATTGCTCGACAGGGCGTTACCGCCGTAGATGGTTTTCTTTCCCTTCAGGTCCGTAAACTTCCCACCCGCCTCTTCCACACAAATCTTCACCGCCGCCACGTCATAGGGCTTCACGATGGGGTCCAGCATGGCTTCCACCTGGCCCATCGCCACCAAAGCGTGTCCAAAAGCGTCCCCAAAGCCGCGGTCGTCGTAACTCAAGGCAATCAGATCCGTCAAACGTTTGCGGTAAGACTTAGGGGTTAGACGAAGCCCACCATAGGTGAGTGTTCCACCCTTAAGGTTGGGGATTTTGGAAACGCGAACTTTCTTTCCCTTAACGAAACACCCCTGTCCCTTTGAGGCGTAAAGGGTCAAATCAATGGCCGGAAGGTGAATAACCCCCGCTACGACCTCACCCCTATATTCCAGGGCCACCAATGTACTCCACATGGGGATTCCCCTCACGAACTGGCGGGTGCCATCCACGGGGTCAATCCACCATTTGAAATCATTTGTTTCGTTCTTGTCCCAGCCGTATTCCTCCCCGCAAAGCTGATGGGTGGGAAAGGCCTTTTTAAGAATGCCCCGAATAACCTGCTCGGCTTCCCTATCCGCCCGGGTAACCGGAGAACGGTCGATTTTCTTGATGACGGGGACGTTTCGGCGGAAGTACCTGAGGGCCCTGGCCCCGCCCTTGAGGGCGGCCTGGCGGGCAACGGAAAGGAATCGGTTGAGTTGGGAGCGGGTTAAGGAAGATGCCATTTCTACTCCTGAAAACTTCTTTGAAACCGCCGATCAAGACCGATTCACGCCGATGTGTACTCTTGTTGATAAAACCCCAATCCTTATCGGCGTCATCCCACATTTTCTTTTTATTACTTAAAAAGGATATGTGGGATATCGGACGTTATCGGCGGTTGCTTTTGCCTTCAAAAAACAACAGGTGCATTTTACAGGCGGGGTAACAACTAGCGGAAACAAAAAGCCAATCCCAAAGCACCCTCACCCTGCCCTCTCCCCTCCATGGAGAGGGTTATAAATAACAAAAAAACAATAAAAAAGCCCCGCGGCTTTCGCCCCAGGGCTTTGGTGCTTCTCGACTTTAAAGAGAACCTAGATCATTCGACTCACCCCAAAATCAGGGGTTCGCTCACATCATCACTTTCCCTCTCAACTTGATGGCTTTCTTGCCACTCTTCTCAACCACGGAGGCCTTTTCGGGGATCAGGATATCGTCCCCGTAAACATCACCTGAGATTTCAACCTGTTTGCCCACAAAATCCATGAAAACCGAGCCGGGGAAAACCACGATATAAAGTTTCTTGTCCACCAAAACGCCGGCAGGGAGACCGTCCTTGAGGCAATCCCTTCCGCATTTCTTCATGGAATCATGGTTGTCGCCGGTATGGCCATCCTTCAAATAGCAGTTCACATCCACCAGGGTTCCGGTAACCGTAACTTCTTTTCCCTTGCCACCCGACATGCCGGCATGCTCATGGGCGTATGACACGGAAACCAGCATTCCCAACAAGGCAAACAACATTAAAAACTTTTTCATTACTTCCTCCGTTTTGTGTTTTGCGTCTTTGTAGGGGCGCCCCCCTGCGGGCGCCCAAAAAGGGCAGGCACGGGGGCCTGCCCCTACATGATTGCCACGTCGTAATCGCCTCGCTATTCGCGAGTCACTCCTCGCAACGACAGATCAACAAATATTAATTATTTCAGCGGCTAAAAGTTTCACGTCAGGCTCAAAATCTCCTTTTCAGCGTTGGGAAAGGCCTTTAAAAGCTCCTCCCTTTTTCCCAATTCGAAGTCCGAAAACTCAAAACCAGGGGCCACGGTGGTTCCCATCAGGGCAAAGTTGCCGCCCTCGTTCAAATAGCCCCCAAACCAGGTCCCTGCCGGCACCGCCATTTGAGGATGCTGTCCCGACTCCAAAACATTACCCAGGACAACCTTCCTCACCTTTTTGGACGGTTCCAGAAGAACCCAGGTTACAGGGTCGCCCAGATAAAAATGGAAAACCTCATCCGCTTTCAGGCGGTGCATTTTGGAAACGGCCCCGGGCACCAGCATGTAATAAATGGCGGTTGAATAAACCTTGGAGGAGCCGGGAATCGCGTCGAAACTTCGGTAGGTTTCCCGGTAATAACCGCCCTCGGGATGGGGTTTCAGGTCCAGCAAACGTATCAACTGATCAGCTGTCATAAAAACCTTTCACCAAAACCTTCTTAGCCACAGATGCATGGGATAGCGAAAACCCTAATCTAATTCATCTTGTTTTGATTAAATTATCTAGACCACCTCACCATAGATAAAAAATCCTTAGGGAAAAAATCTTTTCGAATAAATCCTCATCCCATCCATCCCATGCATCTGTGGCAAAATGGCCTTGGGTGTTGTTTGCGGTTAGTTCCCGAAGGAAATGCCGATATTCTTAGCCGTTTGGATCATTTCATGATTCAGCGGAACCTTGCGGCACTTGCCCCCAACCTGGGACAATGGAACCGAGGACATCTTGGTGTGTTTCAGGGCCACCATGCGTCCAAATTGGCCCTTCAAAACCAT
>JAHFCG010000031.1:10000-23012 GCA_023249615.1 candidate division FCPU426 bacterium
GACCCCGAAAAGGGTGGCGAGGTTCCGGTCAAAAGGAGTGGGGGATCCGCCCCGTACGACATGGCCGAGGATGACGGACCTGGTTTCAATCCCCGACTTGGCTTCCAGGTGATGAGCCAACTGCCGGCTGATCCCCCCGAGCCGGATCCTTTCGGTGGAAAGAGGGTTGATCTGGTCAATTGCCATTTTTCCGCCCCGCGGATGGGCACCCTCCGCGATGACCACAATACTGCTCTTCTTCCCGATCTTTTGCCGGTTCAAAATGGTCTGCGAAATTTTATTTTCATCGTAGGGAATTTCAGGGATGAGGATGATATCCCCGCCCCCCGCGATACCGGACCCCAGCGCCAGCCACCCCGCGTAACGCCCCATGACCTCGATGATCATGACCCTGTGGTGGGAGGCCGCCACCGTGGAAAGCCGGTCAATGGCCTCGGTGGCCACCGAAACAGCCGTGTCGTAGCCGAAAGTCTGGTCAGTTCCCATCAGGTCGTTATCAATGGTCTTGGGTACACCGATGATCTTGATGCCCATCTGGGAAAGACGGTGGGCCACGGTCATGCTTCCATCGCCCCCCAAAACCACAAGAGCCTGAATCCCCAGGCGTTTGAGGTTATGGGGAATATCACCGCTTCGATCGTGGTAATGGATCTTTCCCCTCTTGTCCTTTTCGAGCATATGGAAAGGGTTGTCCTTATTGGAGGAGCCGAGGATGGTTCCGCCCAGGGTGAGGATATTGGAAACATCCTCCGTGCCCAATTGGCGCATTCTTTTTTCAACCAGGCCCAGAAACCCATCCTGAATCCCGATGACATCCACACCGCTTTGAGCGGCGTGTTTAACCACCGCGCGGATGACCGCGTTAAGGCCGGGGCAGTCGCCGCCGCCGGTCAGGATGCCGATACATTTGATTTTGGACCCCACTTAAAACCTCTTTACCGCAGAGACGCGGAGACGCGGAGAAAAACAAGGATTAAAAAGACAAAACAAAAACAGTAAAGTTTAATGCCTCTGTGTATCTAAAGAAAGAATCAAGCCTTTCTCTGAGTGCCGCCTATCCGATTAAAGATTTATAAGGAAGGCGGTACTGTCCCGCATGATTCGTTAACGAATCATGTAAGGCGGGACGACTCTGCGTCTCCGCGGTGAAAATTGCGCAAGAATTTAATTTAATGTTTAAGTCTTCATTAGTGTTCAGAAAAAGAATCAAGCCTTTCTCTGCGACTCTGCGTCTCTGCGGTGAAAATTGCGTAAGAAACAGGTTTATTGAACGCCCAGAAGTTCAACGTCAAAAATGAGCGTCGCGCCCGCGGGAATGGTGGGCGGATAACCTTGGGACCCGTAACCCAAATCATAGGGAATCGTCAACTTTCGTTTTTCCCCCACCTTCATGCCGGCGACACCCTCATCCCACCCTCGAATGACCTGTCCGGCCCCGAGGTTGAACTGGAAGGGCTGTCCGCGGTCCACCGAACTGTCGAACTTGGTCCCATTGGTCAGCCAGCCGGTGTAATGGACACTGACCGTTTGGCCGATCTTGGCGGTTTCGCCCGTGCCCTTTTTGAGAATCTGGTATTTCAGGCCGGAGGGGGTAGTTACCGTCTTGGCGGACGCCTTCGCGGCTGTCTTGGCCTTTTTCACGGCTGGTTTCGCTTTTTTCACTTGAGAAGCCTCCTTGGTGGCGGGTGTTGAAGCCGACTTTTCCTCAGCCTTGACCGCGGCCGCCGAAAACAGGCAGAGCCCGGCACAAGCTGTAAACCCCAAAACAAAAGAATGAATCTTCATCCAATGCCTCCTGAAATTTTATGAAACCAGCGGGTGCTTATTGAACCCCCAACAACTCCACATCAAATATGAGGGTGGCTCCGCCGGGAATCAATCCACCCGCTCCCCTGTCGCCGTAACCCAACGCGGCGGGGATGGTCAGTTTGCGTTTTTCGCCGATCTTCATCCCCGCGACACCCTCATCCCAACCCTTGATGACCTGTCCGGCTCCCAGGTTGAACTGGAATGGCTGTCCACGGTCCACGGAACTGTCGAATTTTTTTCCGTCCGTCAGCCAACCGGTGTAATGGACGCTGACCATATGGCCTCCGGTCGCCACCGCGCCCGAACCTTCCTGAAGGACCTGATACTGGAGGCCCGAGGAGGTGGTGATGATGCTGGGCCCCGCCGTGGTGGTGGGGGCGTTCCCCGCCATGGGGGAGCCGCCTTTTTTGGAACGTATAACAAAAATGATCGCGATCGCCGCGACCAAAACAACCAAAGACAAAACCATGGTTCGATTCATTTAAATCCTCCGTCCCGAAAATGGAACAACGAGCGAAATTATACTTTATTTGTGGGAGAGTTTCATCTGAAGTTAGCGGGTGGATTAAGACCTTCCATTTGGCAATACAAAGCTACGAAGGGTTTTAGCGGGTACCTTGAACCTGTTTAAATCCTAATCGGCGATGGGAGCAACCCGGATATTGTTGGTGACCTCGTGGACGCCCGAAACATTCCGAATGGACGCCACAATATCCCTTTTGGTGCTGTAATCATCCGCGGTGCCGGAAAGGGTGACGTGCCCACCGCTCACGCTGACATGGATATGCTCCCCCATGCTTCGGATCGCGCGGGTGATCGTCGCCTCAAGTTCCACATCCTTCGGGTTTGAAATATTGTTGTTGAATTGATTGGCCATGGCGGGCCTCCTTTACCTAAAGGCTACGGCGGTTTCTCCTTATTTTCCACGGAGCTCGATTAACCCTACCCAAAACACCTGTTTGAACCACCAAGGGCACCAAGAAGGCAAAAAATTTGAATTTTTAATCTTTTAGCCATTTTCTCCTTCAGTTTTTCTTGGTGAACTTGGTGCCCTTGGTGGTGGAATAGGTTTTGCTTTGGGTTCGTTGACACCCCTCCACCCCCTGAATAAGATGCTCCACCCATTACCACCCGAAGGAAGTCCGTCATGGAAAACGCGCTTCACGTCAAAAACCTCTCAAAAAGCTACCAACGGCGCGTTCGCAAACCCGGATTATTGGGCGCCGTCCAGGGCCTTTTTTCATCCCAAACCGAGGAACTTCACGCGGTCAGGAACATCTCCTTTTCCATCAAACGCGGGGAAAGAGTCGGCCTGATCGGCGAGAACGGGGCCGGCAAATCCACCACCCTCAAGATGCTGACGGGAATCCTGGTTCCAACCGAGGGCACGTTGGAGGTTTTGGGACGGGTTCCCTGGAAGGAAAGACGCCAACTGGCCCTGAACATCGGGGTTGTTTTCGGGCAGCGCCCCCAGCTTTTGTGGGATATCCCCGTGCGGGAAACCTTCCGTCTGTTAAAAACCATGTATCGGATACCTGAGGAAATTTACCAGGTCACCTTCACCGAAGCGGTCAAGCGGTTGGGCCTGGAACCCCTTTTGGGGACCGCCGTCCGACAGCTTTCGTTGGGCCAGCGCATGCGTTGCGACCTCGCGGCGGCATTGCTTCACGCCCCCGCCATCGCTTTTCTGGATGAACCCACCATTGGGTTGGACCTGTCGGTGAAAGAACAGGTTCGGGAGTACATCCGGGACATGCAAAAACGTTTTGGGACTTCCCTTCTCATTACCACCCACGACCTGAAGGACATTACGGAAGTTTGCGACAGGCTCTTGTTGTTGGACAAAGGCAAATTGCTTTTCGACGGATCCATCCGGGAATTCGAGCGTAAGTTCGCCAACGAAAGCCGGGTGGTGGCTGAACTGCACCAGCCCGCCACGCCAGCTTCCTTAAAAAAAATGGGCGCCGAGGTAAAAAGACACGGGGGAAAGATTGTCGCGTCCGAGGGCCATCGGCTGATCGTGGAATACCGCAAGGAAGGGGCGGCCCCGGCCCTGACCCAGATTATTCTGAAACGCCAGAAGGTCGCGGACCTGACATTGGAAAAAACCGACATCGAAACCATCGTGACCCGAATCTACCGCCGTAAACCGGATAAAAAATAACAAGCCGCCGCACTTAAAGCATAAACAAAAACCAATTTTAGCCACAGATGAATGGGATGAATGTGATAAAAACCTTTAATCAAAAAATAAAATTAATTTTTAAATCCCATGAATCCCATGCATCTGTGGCCAAAGGGTTTGGGGGATTTGAACCATGAGAGAATTACAATCCCAGCTCACGGTTTCGGAGAGCCTTCAAAGCTATTTTTCCCTCTTTAAAAGCTCCCTCAAGGCCAGTTTCGCCTACCGCGCCTCGACGGTAACTTCGCTGTTTACCGCGGTCTTCATGTATGCCGTCCCCATGCTGGTTTGGCAGCAGGTTTATTCCCAAAACCCGAATCTGGCCATCTCACGGGCGAAGATGTTTCCCTATCTATTGCTGGCTTGCTGCGGCAATTACGCCCTTGGCATGAGCGTGGAGTTCAGGATCGGCCAGCGCATCCGCAACGGCCTCATCGCCACCGACCTTTTAAAACCCATCGACTTCCAGTTGTCCCAGGGAATTCAATCCCTGAGCGACGGACTTTTCAACGGCGCCCTTGGATTGTTGGTTTTTTTCTGCGGCTATTTGGTTTTGGGAAAGGATATTTTTCCCGCCAATTCCCTCTCGTTTGGTCTTTTCTTCCTAAGCTTTCTTTTGGCCTTTCTTATCCAGTACTTCGTTTGTTTTATTTTCGTCCAGGGAGCCTTTTATACCTACAGCGGTTACGGAATCTTCGCCGCGCGCGGCGCCCTGCACCAAACCTTTTCGGGCATGGCCGCTCCGCTAACCCTTTATCCGCCCTTCCTTAAGGCGGCCGGCGAGTGGCTTCCTTTCCGGCACACCATCTACACCCCCGTTTCCATCTATATGGGTTGGGAGCAGGGTGAAGCCGCGGTCAGTCTTATACTCCAACAGGCGGCCTGGGTTATTGGACTTTTCATCCTTGGAAAATGGTTGATGGTTCAGTCCCTCAAGCAGCTCGAAGTACAGGGGGGTTGAGGTGGAAACCCTAAAACTTTATTGGATGGCTTTCAACACGTCGCTTCAGGCCAAGTTTGAGTACCGGGTTGATTTCGCCCTGGGCGTCGTCACCTCCTGCATGCTTCAAATGGCGGCGCTGGCTTTTCTGCTGGTCATTTTCCACCAAACCCCGGGATTGAACGGCTGGACCCCGGAACAGGTGGTCCTCTTGTTCGGCCTTGTCGCCGCGTCGCTGGGAACCTCCGAGCTTTTGTTCAACCACATCTGGATGCTCCCTTACTACGTGGTCATGGGGGAGCTGGACCGGTTGATGACCTATCCGGTTGATTCCCTATACTTCCTTCTGATTACCCGTCCCGAGCTTCACGCCTTTGGAAATTTGCTGACAGGTTTCACCCTAGCCACCCTGGCTCTCATTCGAATCGGAGCCCCCTGGTACGATTGGGCTCTCCTGCCTCTTTTTGTTATCTGCGGTTCCCTGGTCTACACCTCCTCCCTTGTCATCTTCGGGAGCCTCTCATTTAAATTTATCAGCAACACTTCCATGCATTTCATGATACCCCATACCCTGCTTCAGGCCACTCGATGGCCCTTGAGTATTTATCCCGCCTGGCTTCAATACGGGCTTCTATGTTTCCTTCCCTATGGAGCCTTTAATTTTCTTCCCGCCAGCATCCTTTTCGAAAAAACCGTTTCACCCTGGGTAATGGTTGTAGCCCCTTTAGCGGCTTTGATTTTTGTCTGGGAAGCCCGGAAGGCCTGGGGCTGGGGAATGAACAAATATGAAAGTACCGGATCTTAGAACCCGTCATTCGATAAAACACCCAAAAAATAAAAGGCCCGGGGATTTCTCCCCGAGCCGGTGCAATATGACAACCAATATCCATTTTTAAAATACCGCTGAAATGGCAGGCTTATCTCAAGCCGTAGTCTTTTCCGCTACTTACTAGTGTCTTTTCGCGGTCTTTTATTCCATTAAAAATGAAAAACCCTGTAGCAGGGCCGCTTTGCGGCATGCTACAGGGCTTACAGTTTGATATGACAACCCATATCTGTTTTAAAATAAAAAACACTTATACCGTGGAAGGTACCCTTTCATCTCGATCGGGTTTCCTTTCCCACAACCTCTAGACGGTAATAAGCCGTTTTAGTTCAAAGGTTCATTTTTTTCGTTTTGGTTTAAGGCTAAAGCTGGGGACGGAGAATGGACAGCGAAGGACTGCTTTTAATGTTTGAAATGCCCCAGCCAATCCCGAAGCTTAACGTTTTTGGGGTCCATTTCCAGGACCTTCCGATAGGACTCCAGGGACTTGTCGAAATAAAGTTTACCCAGACTCATCCAGGCCGATTGGAAATGGGGGTCTTTTTCCACGGCCTTTAAATAGAGGTCTAGGGCCTCCTGTTTAAGTCCCAACCTTGATTTTTCCTCGGCCTGATCGAACAACTGCTGGGCTGTTTGGTCCTCCTGGGATTTGACCTGGAACTTCAACAACACCGGTCGGGTGGTTGAAATTACCGGCGGTTGAAAGGATGGATCCGGCGAGGTTAACGCGCCATTGTCCCCCGACTTGTCGGAAGCCCCGATGCCATTGCCGGAACCCTTGCCCTCCCCTCCATTCGCCAAACCCTTTTTTTCGACCTGGTTAAAAAAGACCGAAAGGGAAACCCGGTGGACGTTTCCCAGGTCACCCAAAAGGGAAAAGGAATAATCGAGCTGAAACTGGCTGACCTTGACCCCGGCTCCAAGATCCAAACCCTTGAGGGAACCTGACCCGGCCGGTTGTAAATCCTGTGAATAGCCGGCCCTTAGAAAATAATTCCTTTGAATGGCGTATTCCAGGCCCGTGTTTAACCGGCTAACCCCCTGAAAGGACAATACCCCGTTTAACGACAGCAGGAGGACGTGAGCCTCCTCCTTCGCGAGTTGAAAACGGTAGGCGGTACCCGCCCACAATTCCACAGGCAGGTTATACCCTCCTGAGTCCACCCCAAGATTTTTCAGGCTCAACCCGCCTGAAAAATGTTCGGCGGGATTCAATAAAAAACCCATATCCCAAAGCAAACCCGTATGAACTGATCCGTTGATGTCCTGCCGAATCCATTGGGAGCTAAAACCCAGGGAAAAGTCCTTATCGATGGAAAAACCAAAAGCGCCTCGAAGGCTGATGTCAAAAGGGGTATAACTTCCCACGAGGTTGCCGGACCCATCCCTCCGGTCAATGCTTCCATAGTTGAGATAGTTCAATCCCAGAGCCAGGGTACCGGAGTTCCCGAAAGAATAGGCGGCTCCCAAGGTGTCAAAAAAACCTGTATCAAGGTAACTATTATGCATCAGGGAAATTTCGGGGGCCTTTACCTGGACGAGTCCGGCGGAATTGTAATGCATGGCTGACAAATCATCCGCCACCGCGGTAAAACTCTCCCCCATCCCCACCGCCCTGGCCCCGGGACTGACCGACAAAATGGGAAAGGCCGTGGACCCGGTTAAAAGGGTTTGGGCGTTAAGATCCCGGAAGACCGTCAAAACCAGGATAAGGAGAATCGCTTTAAAATAATTTTGACGCATAAGGTTTCCTAACGGGTCACGGCGAATTTGGATGGTTTCGACTTCCGAATTCCGGTTGATCCGGCCGACTGAACCAAATAGTAATAAACCCCGTGGGAAAGGTTTCCGATATTGATCACAAATTGATTGGCCCCCGCGTTCCCCGAAAGGGAATAGGCCCCCACCTTTTCCGCGGCGGTATTATAAATGGTCAAGGAGACATTGCCTGTTTCACAGAGGTTACAAAAGATGGACGCGGTGTTTCCTTCGGCCGGGTTTGGAAAACAATAGGTCTCGATGGGCATTCCACAAGGCCCCGCCGTGGCCGTTGGGGTATCCGCAGGGGTAAAAGTGAAGGTGGGAAAAGGCGTAAAGGTAATGGTCGCGGTGGGGGTTGGGGAGGTCGTAGCGGTTCTAGTGGGGGTATTTGTGGCTGTTCCGGTGGGAGTCCTCGAGGGGGTCCCGGTGGGGGTAACCGTTGGTGAGTTGGTTGGCGACGGGGTGGGCGTGGCCGTCGGAGAGGGGGACGGGGTTGGGGTTGGCAATATAACCAGCGGGCAAGGGATGTAACGAACAACGCGGTGGTTACCCTCGTCCGTGATAAAGGCGTGGCCAAATTCGTCCACCCCGACACCCTGGGCGTTGATGAAGGTTGTCCCGGCTCCCCCGAAACACTGGTAAAGAAAGTTCCAGGAGGGATCAAAGACGCTGAGCGAACTTGGCCCGATAGTTCCCCGGTTCCCCACGTAAAAATTCCCGGCCGAGTCCACCGTCATAAAACGGGGATCCCATAGGCGGCCCGAGCTGTTATCGGCCACCGTAACGGGAGAGGTGAAATTCGGCCCGTTAAACTTCCAAATCAATAATTCGCTGTTAAAGTCATCATCCGACACGTATAAATTTCCCGCCGCGTCCACGGTTACCCCGACCGGGGTAAAGTTGGTGGCAGCCGCTCCCGGAACCAGCTGCTGGACGGGGATATAGTTCCCTCCCCCCTGTTGTTGGTAAACACGGACCCTTCTACCCGAAAGATTTTCGGCCACGATGACCGTGGTTCCCTGGTTGTTGGCCCAGATTCCGATCGGCCCGTTCATGAGGGTGGCGGGCCCTCCCCCGCCCGAACCGTTAAAGGTGGTCACCACGGCGCTGGTCCCAAGGTCCACTTTAAAAACCAGGTTGTTTCCGAAATCCGCCACAAAAAGATGGTTGAGCCCATCGAGAGCCAACCCCTGAGGAAGCCGAAAGGTGGTGGGGGCGCCCACCAGGAGGGGGGACTCTGGCGCCAGGTTTCCTGACTTGTCATAAATATCGACACGGTTATTGCCGCCATCAGCCACGTAAATCCGGTTCGTCCCGACCACGATTCCCAGTGGAAAGGAAATTTGGTCCGTACCCGGGCCGGGAGTTCCCGTTCCAAGGGTTTTATCGGAGACGCAGCAATCGGGCGTGTTGGTGGGTGTATTTGTGGGGGTATTCGTGGGGGCAGCGCCAAAAACGGTTGAGGAAAACATTCCCATTCCTCCCGCGATTAAAAAAATATAAATCCACTTCAATGGATAACCCTCGATAAATTCCTGAAAATATTACCGAACCACCGCGAATTTTGAAATTTTGGAACGGTGGATTCCGGCCGATCCCTCCGCCCAAACACCATAATAATATATCCCATGGGAAAGGCCCCCGATATTGATGGAAAACCGGTTTACCCCAGGGTTTCCGGAAAAAGAATAGGTTTCCACCAGGGCCGCGGCGGTGTTGTAGATGTCCAGTTTTACCTGTCCAGCCTCGCACAAATTCATAAGAATCGTCGCGGTGGTTCCCGACGCGGGGTTGGGATAGCAATAGGTATCGACGGGCATTCCACAGGGCACCGCGGAAGGGATGGCGGTTGGGGTGGGGGTCGCCGTGGGTGTAGGGGTAAAAGTGGCGCTGGGGGTCGGAGTCAAAAGGCAAAAGGCCGTGATTTTCTGGAGGGTACCCGAGCCGTAATTGGCCAAGTAAAGATCCGAGCCCGGAGGGTTAAAGATGAGAGCCTCCGGATGATCAAGCTGGGCGGAAAGAGCCGAAACATTATTGGAATAACCCGCGGTTCCCGTTCCCGCCACCGTAGCCAGGATTCCTCCGGTTACCTTCCGGACCCGGTGGTTGAAATCGTCCGTGAAGTAAACACCCCCCCCACAACCCACAACCACGCCGTCTATTTCCGCGCTCAAGGGGGACAGGGCTGAGGACCCGTCGGGTGAAAAACCCGTGACACCAGCGGACCCCGCGATGGTATTGATCAGGCTCGTGCCGGCGGAAACCTTCCGGATCACGAAATTTCCATTGTCGGCGATATAAAGATTATCCGCTGAGTCAAAAGCCAGCCCCTTGGGACTGGCAAGACAGGCGGACAGGGCGTTTGAACCGTCAGGGGCGAAACCAGCCGTACCGTTGCCGGCCACCGTGGAAATTATCCCCGTGGTCATGTCCACCTTTCGAACCGCGTGGTTGTTTTTATCGGCGATAAATAAATTGCCCTGGGAATCGAATTTCAGGTTCTCGGGATTGGTCAATTGGGCGAGTGTGGCGGGTCCGCCGTTTCCAAAATAACCCGGGGATCCCGTGCCGGCGAAGTTGGTAATAATTCCGGTCGCGGCCGTTACCTTGCGGACAACGTTATTGTAATAATCGGAAATATAAACATTGCCCTGAGCGTCCACCGCCACTCCAGAGGGGTAATTAAAGGCCGCCAAAGTTGCCGGCCCCCCATCCCCCGAATACCCCGGGTTAAAGGTCATATCCCCCGCCACCGTCGTGACAATCCCTGAGGCCTTATTCACCTTCCGAACGAGTAAATAACCCGTGTCGGCGAAATAAAGGTTGCCCGCCGCGTCCAGGGAGATGTCATTGGGCCCGCCCACAACAGCCAGGGTCGCGGGTCCGCCCTCGCCCAGGATTCCCGGAGTGGGACTGGGAGTTCCGCCCCCCCCAACTGTCGTTAGGGTTTGGCCGTTTGCCCCCAAAGGAAGAAACCCGGAAAGGCAAGCGAGGATCAAGATACCCCAAAAAAAAATTTTGAAATGGCCCATCCCTTACTCCCATAGGGTAGTTATATCCCCCCGGACGTCCAAATAATGAAAAATCTTGGGGAAATTGATTTGAAAATCTTCGTGAAATGAAAAGGAATTAATGAACTTTCATCTTGGAGGAAATTTCCCTAAATCCGACTTGGGAGGAATCAGCGGAAGTACCTGTAACCTGGTTAAAAGGCCCCGGGGAGGAGTGGGCAAAAAGAACCTCGGTATACAATCCCGAGGAACTGGTAATGACAAAGAAAACCAGAAACAAGGTCAGATAAAAAAACCATTTGTCTTCCATGGAAAACTCCTTCTTCCGGAACACTCACCTTCCCGAAGCGGGGTTCCTTTAACGGTTGGGTTGAACCGTCACCTGGCCCGACATCGTTTTGCCGTCCGCGTTCACGACAACGGTGTAATTTCCCGGCAGAACCTGATTTCCGATTTCGTCTTTCCCGTCCCAATCCACCAGATGGACTCCGGCCTTCCAAATACCCTGGTAAAGATGGCGGACCAGTAATCCGTTGAAGTCCAAAACCGTCACCATCACCTTTTGGGATTTTTCCGTCTCAATGGAAACCCTCAGGGCGTCCCCTTCCTCGGTTCGGGGAACCGTCAGGAGGGAGGGTTGGGTTTTTACGGACGATAACCCCGCCGCGGACCCTGTTCCCATGTTGCCATTCAGGCCTGATTGGTTCGAGGGGGAATTTTCACCTTTACCGGCAAAAGAGGGAGACGTGGCCGGAACAGTGCCGCCCGTGGAGTGTAAACCGCCGGGGACAGTCCCCAGGTTTTCGAGGGCCTTTTTTTCGGATGGAGCGCCCGTATTGCCGTTTAACTCTGATTTTCCTGATAGGTTGGTTTTGGATTGAGCTGAAATTTTGGAACCCGACCCATTTCCAAGGCGCGGGGATCCGGAAGCGTCGGACCTGGAAGGAACCGCTTCATTCCCCTCCATCGCATGGGTTTGGGGCCAAAAATGTTTGTAACCCCCGTAAAGACCGCCGACGGCGGCCAAAAGAACACCGGCGGTAACCGTCTGTTTGATGACCCGTCCCATGGGCGAGGGTTTGTGTTTAAGCCAAACAGAATCGATGTTGGCATCAAGCTTTCCGGACACCTGATCCACCAGCGCCTCGGGAACCGCGCCGACCCTTTCCGAAAGGGCGGTGGTAACGGACTGGGCGAATTGGGGGTCCTTGCGCATAAGAGCGTCAAATTCCGCCTGGGCCTCCTCGGTGAAGGAACCATTCATGTAAATTTCAATTAAGGATTCCGGCGTAAATTTCATGGCGTCATCTTTTCCAAGCCCCTGGGGAACTTTTCACGGACTCTTTCTATCAGTTTTTGCCTCGATCTAAAAATGCCCGAGGTCACGCTGCCGACCGGAATCTTGAGCTTGTTGGCGATCGCCTCGTAGGAAAGTCCCTTGATTTCCCTGAGCGTGATCAGCTCTTTTTCCCGGCCCTCCAACTTTTGGATCTCCTCCCGTAGGAGCTTGAGGGCTTCCTCCGGGTAGGGGGTCTTTTGCTCTATAGACGGGGTGGTCGCGAAAAAATCCCCGGAAAAAGGAAGATTCTTTTTTTTCTTTTCCAGGAGATCCCGGCATAGGTTGACAGCGATGTGGTTTAACCAGGTCCCCAAGGAACATTCAAAACGGAACTTTCCCATGTTTTTCAGGGCTTTTATGAAGGTTTCCTGGACCATATCCTCGACCTCGGAGTCATTTCCAAGAAAATACCAGCAGGCGCGAATCAAGGCCTTTTTATGGGAATTGTAGAGATCCTGAAAAGCGGTTTGGTCGCCCTTCAGTATTTTTTTAACAAGATTTCGATCTTCTGGGTTCACGATATTCCTCATCCGAAGAATAGGCATATTCGTCCGGTAAATAGGATTGAATTATACAATAAAACCCTTCCCGAATTGATTTTTGGGGAAACAAAAGGGGAAAGGGCCTAAGTATCAACTGAGAAAGGTGAAAACGCTTGAAGGTTTTTCGCTTCTATCGGCCCAATTGAACCGTGGTTCCCAGAAGGCTGTTCACGCTCGAAATCATCCTGGCATTGGCCTCGAATCCTCTTTGGGCGACAATCATATTGGATAACTCAACGGTTAAATCCACGTTGGAACCCTCCAGCGCTCCGCCCTGGATTTTCGCGAAATTCCCATGAGCCGCGAACCCCAGGTGTCCCTGGCCCGAATTGGCGGAAGACGTGAAATAATTACTGCCCGTTTTATTGAGCCCCGCGGGATTTTCAACCTGCTCCAAAACCAATTGCGCCAAATTGGCCCTTTGCCCGTTCGAGAAGGATCCCGAAATATTCCCCTCCCGGTCAAAACTCAAGCCTTGAAGCGCCCCGTCCGTATAACCGTCCTGCGAGGCCGCGTAAGCCGTGTGATTCGGGATGTAGGTGTTGACCCCTTTGACCAATTGGTAACCTCCCTCGGCGTCGCCGTAGATCCCGTCCCTT
>JAHFCG010000142.1 GCA_023249615.1 candidate division FCPU426 bacterium
ATCAGTCTCCAGGAAAAAATCCAATTTACCCCCAGGAGAAATAAGTTTTGGCGCTGGGCCTGGCTTTTGGGAGCGCTTTGGGCCGTTGATTTGCTTGCCATTCCGGACCGAATCGTCAAGGTGGTGGAGGACCCCTATCGAAACGCCGAGGTCAAACAAAGCGCTGAAAAGGCCCGGCAAGTGATGGGGAACGGAAGAATGGTGAGCCTCCGTGACGCGGACCAATATTACTCCGGGGATGTTACTGGTCTGGAAGGCTCCCTACGGGAAACGGCGCGGGATTTACTGCCCAACACCAATGTCATCTGGAGTTTGAGGTCGGCAAGGGGTTATCTGACAATCTTCACGGACGGGTTTCAAAATATTAACCGCTACATTCAAAAAGGAACCTATGAGGGCAGGGTTCTGGACGCGGCGGGAGCCAGTCTTTTTATTTTTCCGAAACCCCTGCCCTTCTTCAAGTACCAGTCCTATGACCGTTTGGGTCCGAACTATTTCATCAAAAACGCCGGAGCCATGGGAAACGCCTGGGAGGCGTCTTTGGTCAAAAACTTTAACAACCGGCGTGATGTTTTCGGGGCTCTCCTGAATCCCAAGGCCTTTCTCGAGGATGAGGTTTACACCGAAAACAATGGAACCATAGGAGCCGTTACCCTTCCGCCGGTAAAACGGCCACTTTCGGGATACGCGGGTTCTTCGTTTCTTGACCGCTTTACGGTTTTTGCCCGGGAACTGTTTCAGGACGAAACCAAAATTCAGCCAAGCCGCCCCTCACCCTGCGAGGCGGGTTTTGAGATCGCCTCCACCCACCGGGGTTTTCTCGTTTTCAATGAAAGTTTTTCTCCCGGTTGGCACGCCTGGGTGGATGGGCAACCCAAACCTATTTTTCGCGCGGATGGTTTGTTTATGGCGGTCCCCCTTCCGGAGACGGGCGCCCATCAGGTTCATTTCCGATATGAACCTGTTTCCTTCCGATTAGGTCTGTTTGTAACCCTTTTGGCTCTGGCGGTTTTGGGGTCTGCCGTTGGGTTGAAAAGACGGCAAATTTGGAAAGAAATAAAGGCTAAAGATTTCTAGCCGTTTGCAGGGGCGCGATTAATCGGGCCCAGGTTAGGTTTTCTGCGCCCCTTCCAGGCTGGGTTTTTAGGTTTGGAAAGTGGTAACCTTCCTGGGGTTAAGGCCCTATATATATCGGCCCCTTTTGGCGGCTCGCTTGAAAACGATTAAAGGAGAAGGCATGAGAAAGCCATGGACCTTGTTGGCGGGAGTTATTTTAATCGGGTGGGTTTCCAGCGCCTGGTCGGAACCCTATCTCGCCGCTTGGAAGGGTGTCAATTGCAATGCCTGTCATCTCAACCAAACCGGGGGGTGGGGCCGAAATGACTTCGGGAAAAATTACGGCAACGGATTGGAAACCTTTGATTGGCAGGGTTTGTCCGAGGCCGCTCAAATGATTAAACATTCCACACCCTCATGGGTGGTGACCGGGGTGGACATCCACGAGGCTTATCGGGCGACTTTCAACAAGAATTCCGTTTTGGATCAAAATGGTTTTTACCCCAACAATCCCAATTATCCCGTCGGGGGAAATTTTTCCTTTTGCGCGAAAGCCAACGAGGCGATTTCCGGGGTTTTTACCTATAAGTTGGACCAGGGGTATATGAGCGAGGTTTATGGTTTGATCTCGGGACTGCCGGAAGGTTTGTATTTCAAGCTGGGCCGCTTCACCCTCCCTTACGGCCTGGAATTGGCGGACAATGACAGTCTTGTCCGAAGCGCCCTGAACAGCTCCTTAAGTTTTGACCGCATCCCGCCGGACGGGTTCGAGGCTGGTATTTATCCCGGCAATGTTTTTATCAACGCGGCGGTTTTTAACGGCGACACTCAGCGACTCCTGGATTATTCCATTCCGTCAACCCCGGTGACCCAAGCCCGTTCCGAAAAGATTGTTTCCGCCAGGGGCGGGATCAACTTTCCCGAATTTACCCTGGGCGGTTCCGTTTATGGCGAGAATCTGGATTTCGCCGAGAAAAAGGTCCGCTACGGAGCCTTCGGCTGGGCTCATCTTGGGCCCATGGTGGTTCTTGGGGAATTTGATTCCGGTTATGATTATCAAACCATTGTTTACGACCCGAATTTATTTGTTTTCACGGATTTGGGACAGAATAATTACACGGCCTACCACGCGAGTCTTGAGGCTGATCTGGGAAAAAGCGTCTATTTACGGGCGACAAGCGAGTACATCGATCATTCCGTTAAGTCACTGTTTCAAGTCGGTGTTTTCGATGGGTTCCGGCATATCCTGAGCCTAAGGTGTTATCCCGTAAGGAATTTCAAACTCCAGATCGACGCCGCCAGGATGGACGCCACCTCGGGGTCCCCTTTTGAGGTCGCGGTCGGATCGCCCAACTACTCCTTAACCGTCGATACCTTTATCTTTTACTAATGAAATTTAAAGTCCTGAAATTCAAGAAAGGCCGCCAACTCGCGGCCTTTTTTATTTTTATGGCGGGACCATTTGCCTTGGGCGGGACCCCGTTTGGCGATGGCAACGAAGTTGAGTCCGGTCTAAAAAACCGCAAAGATGTTCTTTTCTTCGGCGGGTTTGAATCGAATCCTTGGATGAACGCCTGGGGCATGGCCTGGGGTCCCGACCCTCCGGCGCAGGGGAGTTTGGTCACGGGTTCTGATGCTTTGGACGGGCACTCGCTTCGGGTGAAATATCCCAAGGGCACCATCGGGGGCCAGGGCGGGTTTCAGTTCCTCACCGATTTTTCAAAATTTCCCATCGAACCCCAGGAATCGCTTTATCTCCGCTATTACGTCCGCTTTGATCCCGGGTTTGAATTCGTGAAGGGCGGAAAATTGCCGGGCCTCGCCGGGGGCGCGGCTAATACGGGAGGACACAAACCCAACGGCAAGGACGGTTGGAGCGCGCGAATCATGTGGCGTCCGGATGGCAAGATTGTCCAATACGTCTATCATCCCGATCAATCAGGTGACTACGGCGAGGATTTCGCCTGGGATTTCGGGGGTTGTCCCCGTTTTTTCGCTCCGGGAAAATGGCAGTGTCTTGAGACCTTCGTGAAGATGAATACCCCTGGCAAAAAAGATGGGGTCATCATTTCCTGGCTTGACGGGGACAAGGCACTAGAAGTAATGGGGCTTCGTTTCCGAGACATTGCCTCCATGAAAATTGACAAGTTTTATTTCGATACCTTCTTCGGCGGCGGAGACCCCAGCTGGGCCACGCCAAGGGATCAATTCGCCCAGTTTGACAACTTTGCCATAGCGAAAAATTACATTGGGATTGAAAGTGGAAATCTTTTTATGAAAACCGCGAGGAATACACCTCGGCCGATCGCCACAAATCAAGTTCGGGAGGATGTCATGTTGTTCCAGGGGCGTTCCAGCGGGAACTGGTCCGTGAGCCATTGGAGCGATGGAAAATATAACTTAAGCGTGAAGGCGCCACCCCCTCATGGAGTATTTGGATTGGGTTCCGCCTTTTTTAAGGGTGACCACAGCGTTCTTATCCAGTTTCCCGAGGGAAAGTGGGGCGGGGTTCAATTTGATGGACCCCCGATTAAGCCCTCCGATTTTAAGACTATTTCCCTGTGGGTTTATCCGACTAGCTGTAACGTGGAATTCCGTGTCCGGTTGGAATCCGGCGGTTCTCAAACCGGGGTTGAAAGGATTGTGACACCCGGACCCCGCCACGAATGGAATGTGGACAACTGGAACTTTGTGGATCTGCCCCTGGCGGATTTCCAAATTCCAGGTACCTTCAACCGGATTGTTTTAACTTCGAACAGCGCCAAGGCTGTCGCGCCTTTTTATGTGGATGATTTATTTCTTGGGAAGTAGCCCCTTCTAACCCGCCATCATCACACCTGCCTCAACCCCTTTTTCGTCCCAAATTAGGGAGGTTTTCGCAATATCGGCCTATTTAAATGACTAAAACGTTATATGTAATTTCCTCCCTTTTGGTATTTTTACCACAGCCAAACCAGGCTTTTTTACTTGTGGTTAAAGGGTTTTAGGCCGGGAGGGTGATACAATTTCTTCGTCAAGGATTTTTTCGAAGTGGAAGGGCTTCCACCCAAACCGCCCCCATTCCTACCTGCCAGTAGAAAAAGTAAATCCCCAACCCGAAAAAATATTTGTTTCATTTTGTTAACCAACATGTTGATGGGATGAATTTTAAATCCCGGTTGAACCTTAAAACGCGAGGGCCGAAAAAATGAGGACGGGTTTACGCCTTAACAAAAACCTGGCCGGCTTCATTCGGGGTTCCCGATGGATTCCTTTCGTTTTGGGAATTTCCGTTTTAGGTGTTTCCACCACCCTCCGGGCTGATTGGATCGCGGGTCCCCCCCATTCCCAAAATGTCCTCGTTATTTTTATTTCCGACGACGCTTTCGGGAACCAGGTCATGAGAACCGCGCCGGATCTCCGGGATACCTTTAATGGGACGGATGGGTCCCTCTTGAATTTCAACGTTTCCGAACTTCCGGTGCTTTCGACCTCCACCAACGGCTTCACCGATGAACTTGCCGCCGCGGGATTGACCCTGGACCAATTTGACCAGGTTTGGGATGTGAGGTTCGTGAACACCGCCTGCGCGGCGGGCGTGACCCAGGGCGACACGATGAACGCCGCCGACATGACGGCCTTTTCCAATTACCTGACGCAGGGTGGAAGCCTTTTTTTGCTGGGTGAAAACGCCGGGTTCCACTGCCGAAACGACAATCTTTTGACCTTCCTGAATACCACGGTGAACAGCGGGGCCGCCATTCCTTACCCCGTGACAGCGGGGACGGTGGCCTACCCGATCGATCCCGTCAACGCGGCCCTCGCTGAAAACCTGGATACTGATTTCTGGACCGTGGCGGGGCCCGACACGACCTTTCCGGGGGAATTCCCCTACGCGGGCGGGACGGGATCCGGGCTGGCCGTCACCAAATACCTGGACGCGGGGAACGGGGGCATCAATTATTCCATGGCCATCGCCTTCGACCACTCCCAGTTGAAACCGGCCGTGGCGCGGGGAAAGGTTTTCGTCAACATGGACTACAACATGTTCGCGAGTGGAATGACCACCAACAGCATCCGTTATACGGCCAACATCGCGGATTTTTTAACGCCTGACGCCATCATCAACATCCAAAAATCCGCCAATCCAAAAACCCTCCTGACGGGTCAGAATGTCACCTATACCCTGGTGGCCACCAACAACGGGCCGACTTCCCTGGTCAGTTTCCGGGTGGATGATACCCTTCCGGCGGGTTTGTCCTATGTCAGCGCGGTTCCGGCCCCCAGCCAAATTTCGGGGAATTACCTTGAATGGAATCTTCCGGATACCGCTGGACACGCCAGTGTGACCATCAGCATTGTGGCGAACGCCTCCAGCGCGCCCGCCACCGAGAATGTTTTTTGCAACTGCGCGGAGGGCTGGTCCCCCAGCACCAATCCCGCGAACGTGTCCTTCCTCAGCAATTGCGAACCCATCGCGGTTTTCAATTACTCGGCCGGATCCTGGGGAAGCTACCTGGGGGTGGAGCACAACGTCAACACGGGGGGAAGCACGGACCAGCTCCACCTTTACCCGCTGATCAACGGAACCACCGCCACCCTTTCCCAGACCAATACCACGGCCACCCAGATCAACAACACCGGCGCCCCTGGTATTTCCTCCGCGACCTATAATTCGGGACAGGTGGTTGACAGTACCCTGGCCGCGGGTGGCTTCAATTTTTTCAAGGTGGCCACCAACTATCCGATGTTGTGGGAGTTCAATACCTGGGGCCCCAGCCAGTTCACCGCCAACAAGGGGACCATGGTGCTGGGCGGAACCGGAAGTTATTCCTCGAAATTTTTCATTACCCATTTAAGCCCCACGGTTGGAAGCTACAGCACCGACGCGGCTTTTGGGGACCACCTGGTGGCCGTCAATTCCAGCGCCGTCACCACCACGGTTCTCCTGGAATACACCCTGGATAACGGGGCCACCTGGCAGGTGGGGCCGGCGGTGGACCTTCCCCCGGGGGGCGCGACCTACCTTCGAACCGGAACCAATACCGCCACGGAAGGGGATTACCGTGTTTTTTCCTGCAACGGCAATATCCAGCTCTTCAAGGGCAACTACCTGAATATCCAGTATGACGACAACGGGGGAAACAGCTTTTTAACAGGGGGAGGGGCGGATGGTTGCCAGGCAAGCACGGACTGGATTTACGGCGCCACTCCCTGGGTCACCCGCAACATCACCCTGACGGCTGTTTCGGCGGTGAGCGGATACACCATCCAGGAGTATGTGGGCGGGGCCGCGGCGGGCAATCAAACCTTCTCGGGAATTTCCGGAACCTGGACCACCGTGTTCGCGGGGCCGGCCATCGCCTCGGGGGCGACCACCAATATCGCGGCCGCGAATTTGGGCGGCGGGTCGGCGGGGTCGGGACTCTACAGGGTCAAGGCCACCGCGGGAATCCTCCGGGCCGCCTTCGGGGGGTCCCTGGCCGACAACGGAAACTGGGATGACGGGGACATCATTGAGGGGGATGATTGCCAGTGGTATTCCAATTCCTTCACCTTCGGGACCCATTCCAGCCGAAGCGATACCACGGGGGTGGATGTTTCCGTTCCTTTTTCAGGAACCACAGTGAACCTTACTCCTTTCGGGGGCGCTTTGGCCGGGACCTCGGCCAACGGAAGCTTTTCCACCCTCGCGGACGAAGCCATTCGGTACCGGCAGGACAGTTCCAGCACCTCCACGACCAAAACGTTGACTTCCACCGGTGGAAAGGTTTTCCTGACCATTGGCGGGAATAATTCCAAGGGGAAGGCCTATTCGGGACCACCCTTTATTCTACTGGCGGTCATGACTCCGACGAATACACCGACCAACACCCCGACGAATTCACCCACCAATTCTCCCACCAACACCCCGACTCCGACCCCCACCCCATCCCCGACGAATACCCCAACCAGAACTCCCAGCAATACCCCCACCAACAGCCCGACCATTACGCCCACGAATTCCCCAACCAACACTCCCACCAACACGCCGACCATGACGCCAACCAATACCCCGACGATTACGCCCACCCATACGCCCACGAATAGCCCCACAAACACTCCGACCCCTACCAACACCGTTTCCCCGACCAACACCCCCACCAACACACCGACCATGACGCCAACCAATACCCCGACGATTACACCGACCCGTACGCCCACGAACAGTCCCAC
>JAHFCG010000143.1:0-6199 GCA_023249615.1 candidate division FCPU426 bacterium
GTGGCAATCCCGCCGCCATCAACATGGTGGGCCAAATGGTGGTATGAAATCTCAAGATGTCCTTACCTATGATGTGGAGATCCGCGGGCCAGAACTTCTTGTAGTTTTCCCCATCGGGCCAGCCCAAAGCCGAAAGATAGTTAATGAGTGCGTCAAACCAGACATAGATGGTGGGGGTTTCAGGAACAGGAGCCGGAATTCCCCATTTCACAGTGGAACGGGTGATGGAAACATCCGCCAGACCGGGTTTAATAAAATTATTAACCATCTCGTTCTTACGGCTTTCTGGCTGCAGAAACTCAGGATGATCTGCCAAGTGATTTTCCAATTGCTTTTGGAAATCTGACATTTTGAAAAAGTAATTTTCTTCCTTAATTCGCTCAACCGGACGACCGCAGTCTGGGCATTTGGCATCTTTCACTTCGGAATCCAGCAGGAATTTCTCATCCGGCAGGCAGTACCAGCCTTCGTAAGCCCCCTTATAAATGTAACCGGCGTCTTGCACCTTCTTAAAAAAGGCTTGGGCGGCTTTTCGATGATCCTCGTCGGTCGTACGAATAAAGCGATCATGAGTTATCCCTAAACGCTTCCAAACTTCCTTGAACCTCTCCACCACTTGGTCGGCCAACTGTTTGGGTTCCAACCCTTTGTCTTTGGCGGTTTTGGCGATCTTTTGTCCGTGTTCGTCGGTACCGGTTAAAAAGAAAACGTCGTATCCATCCATGCGTTTGAACCGGGCCAAAGCGTCCGCGCCAACCGTGGAATAGGCGTGCCCGATATGGGGCACGTCGTTCACGTAATAAATGGGGGTCGTAACATAAAAGGTTTTCTTATCATCAGCCACGGATTACTCCTTGTTTTGCCACCGATTAACACTGATTAACACTGATGATAATTAAGAAATGGAACCTTACTAGGACCAAATAAATATTCTTTATCAATATTAATCGGCGTTCATCGGCGGCTAACTGCTTTTATATTTGTACAGACATTTCCATGAAAGATCGATTCGCCAATTCACCCCCCTGAAACCCTTCTCTCAATTCAAGGAAGAAATGATCCAGGATCATTTTGGGGCCAAGGTTCGTTTTTAACATATCCTGATGTTTTTGAACGCACCGTAATACCACATCCACGGGAAGGGAGGATAATTTGACAGGAGTCTCTATTTCACCTGAAAGCCGACGGGACCACAACCCCAAGTAAACCTGAAATGCCGAGGTGAAAACTTCCGCCTTGCGCTGGGTCGCGGTTCTTTCCCTTTCTTCCAAAAACTCAGGCTCCCACTTGTCGTACTCAGCCACCATCATCATCCAGTCCTCATCGGGTCCCTGGAGGGCTTTGTCAAAATCAGCGCAGACCTTGTCCCGGAATTCCATCCAGTTCCCGTCACCCAATTTCAAGGCCTGTGTCAAATTTCCATTCGACTCAACCGCGGCTCTTTTGGCTTCCGTTTCTTTCCAAGCGTGGGTTTGAACCAAGGTTTTCTCAATCATTTTCGAGGATAAGGCGGGAAAACGGATGAGCCGGCACCTGGAAAGAACGGTAGGTCTGAAATCGCCTGTTTTTTCGGCCAAGAGGATGATCACTGTGTTTGCGGGAGGTTCTTCGAGGGTTTTCAGCAGGGTGTCTTGGGCTTTTTCGTTCAAAGTTTCCGCGCCGGGAATGATCGCGACTTTAAAAGGGGCAGAAAAAACTGCCTGATTTAATTTTTCGGAAATGCGCCTGGCGGTACTCACGACAATACCCTGTTTATCAATATCCTGGGAATCGGTCGTCCAAAAATGATCCCGGTGAACCCAAAAAAGGTCGGGATGGGTTTTGTTTAAAACCTGCCTGCAGGTGGCGCAGCCGACACAGGCAGGCCCCTCATTACAGAATAGACTCCTTGTTAGAGCCAGGGCGTAGGATTTTTTTCCCGATCCTTCCGGACCCGTCCAAAGGAAGGTTTGTGAACAAGGTTGTTTCAGGAAGCTTTGGAAAAGTTTTTGGACATCAGGCTGGATAGTCAATTTTTCCAGGCGCGGAATGGTAAACTCAGCCACGGGACTTCCCCTGGAACAAACGAAGCTGAGGGCCAGGCAGGCGGGTCAGTAATTTTTCAAGCATTTCCTCATAAACAGCGTCTTTTTCCCCGCGAGAATTCACCACGAGAATCCTTTTCTTTTCCTTCCTGGCTATTTTCAAGAAAACCTTCCTCACCCTTCGATGGAATTGAATCTTTTCCCGTTCCATCCGGTCTTTACCCTTTCCCCGTCCCATGGCCCTTTTCAAGCCGATTTCCACGGGAACATCGAAAAGAATGGTTAAATTTGGCTTTAAATTTCCCGAGGCGGCACTGTTCATGGTTTCCAAAAGGTTGAGATCGAAACCACGACCTCCTCCCTGGTAGGCCAAAGTGGAATCCGTATAGCGGTCACACAGAACAATCTTTCCCTGTTGAAGGGCCGGCAGGATGACTTCCTTCACATGCTGAGCGCGGTCAGCCAAAAATAGAAAAAGTTCGGCTTCCGGCATGAGGTTATATTCCAACCGGTTCAAGATCCAATGACGCAATTGGGTACTGAGCTTGGATCCGCCTGGTTCCCTGGTAAAAATAAAAGGAACACGGTGTTTTTTGAGAACATCACCCAGAAGCCGCATTTGGGTGGACTTTCCGGAGCCTTCCGTGCCCTCAAATGAAATGAAAAAACCTTTTTTATTTCCCAAAACATTGGTCCTTTTTGTTATTGCGAGCCCCAGCCCCAATCGGGGTGGTTTGGGGCAAGCTTTTGGTAGTTCCCCACCGAGCAACCATGGTCGGCCAGAGGCCGACTACAATCTCAGTTCTCAATATAACTTAACCACCTGAGATTCCCACGTCGCAAAACGAGCCTATCGGCTCAGCTCCTCGGAATGACGAAAAATCTTAAAGTCTCTTTCCCTCACCCATCACAAAGGTGTAACCGATGTAATCCGTATTGGGTCTTTTTCCTCCGGCTTGAGCCACCAGAGTCGCCAACTGGCCCCTGTGGTAGTGGGAATGGTAACCAACATGAACAAGAATGTTCCGGACCAACTGCTCGTAACGCTCCCCCTTGGTATTTAAGAAGGTGATTTTCTTTTCCAGTTCTTCTGGTTTTAAGGCGGCCAGGAAAGCCTTCCACCCATGGTTTAGGTCATCGAGTTTCGCGCGGCAATCCGCCAGGGAATAGTTCGGGTTGGGGTCTGTAAAACGGGAAAGATCCTCCCCCTTTAAACGAGCCAACCAGACATCGAGGGCGAAAAGGATATGCCCAAAACCCTTGACGGCTTTTTCAGGCGGGTTTTGCATTTCCTGGAGGGCTTTGACATATTGGTCGTTTGCCCAATAGTCATATTCATAATTTTTTCGGAATTGTTCGATCATGGTTTTCTCCCAGGGCGATCATGTTACCTCGTTTGAGATACCCCGCAAAATAAAAAAGCCCCTTGTAGCAGAACCCAAAGGGCACGCTACAAGGGGCCTCGAAAAGCCTCTTACTTGATTTCGACTTCGGCGCCGGAATCCTTGAACTTCGCGACAATTCCATCGGCCTCGGCCTTGGAAATGCCGGTCTTGATGGGCTTGGGAGCGCCATCAACCAGATCCTTGGCTTCTTTCAAGCCCAATCCAGTGACTTCCCGGACGACCTTGATAACGTTGATTTTCTTGGCGGCATCCACCGTCTTCAAGTTAACGTCGAACGCGGTCTTTTCCTCGGCAGCGGCCGCACCGGCTCCGCCGCCAGCAGCCACCGCGACAGGGGCGGCAGCCGACACGCCAAATCTGGTCTCGAGAGCCTTGACGAGCTCGTTCAATTCCAGAACACTCAACTTCTCAATCGTGCTGATCATCTCTTCAATAGCTGGCATTTGTACTTCCTCCATTTAAATTTAAGTTGCTCCAGTTCCTTACGAACCGGAAGGTTAATAATTGGGTTAAGCGGTTTTTCCTTTCGCCTGAGCGACGGCGTTTAAGGCGTAAACCAGTTTGCTTGTGGGGCCAGCCAGAACCCGGACGAATCCGGAAATGGGCGACATCATGCTTCCCAGCATTTTGCCCAAAAGAACCTCGCGGCTTGGCAGGTTGGACAAAGCCTTGATGTCCTGAACCGTGATGAGCTTCCCGTCCATATATCCGCCCTTTAACTTCAACTTCTCGTGATCCTTGGCGAATTTGGAAAGAACTCGTGCCGGGGCGACCGCGTCCTCCATCGCCAAAGCGATGGCCGTGGGGCCGACCAGCAGATCATCCAGTACAGTGACATTAGCCTTGTTCAACGCGATACGAGCCAGGTTGTTTTTCACCACGTGGTATTCCACCTTCGCGTGAAAAAGCTTGGCGCGCAAATCCGTGACTTCCTCCACTGTTAAACCCGAGTAACCGGTGATAACTGTGGCTTTAGAAGCCTGGACCCTTTTCATGAAATCCTCAACGACCGCGACCTTTTCGGGTCTCGGTTCGCGTTTTTTAACTTCTGTCAAAAAAATCACCGCCTTTTCTGGTAAAAATTTTCGAACAATGGGAAAGGGTTTTGGACAGAATAAACCAGCCAAAAATAAAAAGCCCCTCACCCGAAACGACCGGATGAAGGGTATTGGAAGAACCAAAACTCTTAATCAACGGATCGTCTCGGCAGGCAATGATTAAGTTCCAAAGTAAGGCTCACTCTTCAGAACGCCCGCTGTCTTCGACTACCTTTGCTTCAACTTCAACGCCCTCGGCCCATGAGGCCAAGGGAACGTAATTATAAGCCCTTCGCCGTGGACTTTGTAAACTCCGTTGTGTCCACCTTGATGCCAGGGCCCATGCTGGAGCTTAAATGAGCCGAAATCAGATAGGTTCCCTTGGCGGAGGCCGGCTTGACCGAGACAAGGGTCTTGATCAAAGTCTGGGCGTTGCCGAGGATTTGGCTTTCCTCGAATTTGATCTTTCCAATTCCCGAATGGCAAATTCCCTGGTCATCCACGCGGTACTCGATTTTTCCAGCCTTGATTTCCTTAACGGCTTTTCCCACTTCCGTGGTGACAGTTCCAGCCTTGGGATTGGGCATCAAGCCCTTGGGGCCGAGAACTTTACCAAGCTTACCGGTTTCTCTCATGATATCGGGAGTCGCGACCAGCACGTCGAAGTCCAGGAAACCACCCGCGATCTTGTCGACCAATTCGGTTCCGCCCGCGAAATCGGCGCCAGCGGCCTCCGCTTCCTTGACCTTCTCGCCCTTGGCAAGAACGGCAACTCTTAAGGTTTTACCCGTTCCATGGGGAAGAGAAACGGTTCCACGGACCTGTTGGTCGGCTTTTTTGGGATCAACCCCGAGCTTAATGTGGAGCTCGACGGTTTCATTGAACTTGGCGGGAGCCGCTTTTTTCAGAAGTCCAACCGCGTCCGCAAGAAGATAGGATTTTTTCTTATCCACCATCTCGTCGTTTTTACGATGTCTCTTGCTTGCCTTGACTGCCATGCTATTCCTCCCGTGGTCCAAGCGTCCCGCCCTTTCGGGCCTGACTCCCACAGATAATTTTATTACGCGTTTGACCGCGTTCCCCGCGACAACCTACCTCTTACTTCGATATCTCAATGCCCATGCTGCGGGCGGTACCCTCGACCATGCGGACTGCCGAGGCGATTTTTTGCGCGTTCAAATCCGGCATCTTGGTCTTCGCGATTTCCTCAACCTGTTTGGAGGTGACTTTGCCCACCTTGGTTTTGTTGGGAACAGCGGACCCCTTGGCTAATCCCGCGGCTTTTAACAAAAGGACGGAGGCTGGCGGAGTTTTGGTGATAAAGGTGAAGGAACGGTCTTTATAAATGGAAATAACGACCGGAATAATAAGTCCATCCTGCTTCTGGGTCGCCGCGTTGAATTGTTTGCAGAATTCCATGATGTTGACGCCGTGCTGGCCCAAAGCCGGTCCTACCGGGGGGGCGGGGTTCGCCTTGCCGGCCGGGATCTGAAGTTTCACCATCGCGTTTAGTTCTTTTGCCATGACTACATCCTTTTCATTTTTTCACCACCAAGGCACCAAGTCTCCAAGGGTTCTTAAAATTTTTAAAGCCTAAAGACCCACTTGGTGTCTTGGAGTCCTGGTGGTTAAAGCCTACTCTTTCTCAATTTGATGGAATTCCAACTCCACCGGCGTTTGACGCCCGAAGATGGTCACCATGACCTTCACTCTCTCGCGCTCCGGGTTAATT
>JAHFCG010000143.1:6209-7186 GCA_023249615.1 candidate division FCPU426 bacterium
GAGAAATTCGCGAAAGGCCCGTCCATGACCTTGACCAAGTCGCCCTTGTCAAACTGGCTCTTCAAGGCCCTGCGCTCACGGCGCTTCCCGATGTGCTCCAAAATCGCCGTCACTTCCTCATCCGGAAGCGGAATGGGCTTGTTGCCCGAACCGACGAAGCTGGTAACCTTCGGGGTATTGCGGACCACCGACCAGGAATTCTCGTCCATATCCATTTCCACGAGGATGTACCCGGGGAAAAACTTCTTGTTCGTCACGCGTTTCTTGCCGGCGCGGGTTTCCGTGACCTCTTCCGAGGGGATCAGAATCTGGAAAATCTTGTCTTCCATCTTCATGCTCTTGATCCGGTTTTCGAGGTTGGTTTTCACCTTCGCCTCGTAGCCCGAATAAGTGTTGATCACGTACCAGCGCTTGGTCATTTGCAAGACAACCTCTCTTTTTTTACTTTAAAAACTTATGGATTAAATTCACGACACCCATAATGGCGAAATCATAGGTGGCCAGCAGGACCATTAAAAACCCGATGGTCACGCACACCACTGCCGTCGAACCCTTGATCTCGTCGCGGGTCGGCCAAGATATTTTTTTAAATTCCGTTTTCGCTTCCGCGAAAAACACCTTCAAACTTTCGAACATTTTTCACCTTTTGGTTTCAGGCTCTTTTGAAGATGGCAGGGCAGGAAGGACTTGAACCTTCAACACCTGGTTTTGGAGACCAGTACTCTACCAATTGAGCTACTGCCCTATTCAGTTTATCCGTCGTAATTGGGGCCTCCAGCCCCAGCATTGAAAACTGCATTACCCTCATACCCTATCGGGCAAAGCCCGATCTTTTCCAAAGAAATGAGGGTAAGAGAATTTGGCTTATTTGGTTTCCTTGTGCAAAGTGTGCTTGCGGCACCACCGGCAATATTTTTTCACCTCAAGCTTATCGGGCGTCTTCCGCTTATCACGGGTTTTGTGGTAATTGCGGCGTT
>JAHFCG010000144.1:0-4299 GCA_023249615.1 candidate division FCPU426 bacterium
CGGGCGGGAAGAAGCCAGGCGAACCCTGGTGAACGCCTTCGCGGGGGAAATGGTGGAGCGGGTTTCGTCGGAGTATTTGAGGGCGCCGCTGAGGAAGATCGTGGACGAGTGGATGGGTGGGCCGAAGGCCCAGAGCAAATAGACAATAGAAAATGGAAAATTGATAAACATTTGCGGTCTACTGCTCGATCGCTCAATTGTTCCTGGGTTTGAAATGGAAAGAAAACGATGAAAACCAAAGTTAAAAACCAAAAAACACTTCAGCCAAAAGCCGCCACCTTCAACGTCCGGAAAGTTCGCAAGGACTTTCCAATCCTCAAGCAAAAGGTGCATGGAAAGACCCTTGTTTACCTGGATAACGCCGCGACGACCCAAAAACCCTTGGCGGTCATTGAGGCGATGGACACCTATTACCGCGAGTACAACTCCAACATCCACCGCGGGCTTCATCTTTTAAGCGAAAAGGCCACGGGAGCCTATGAGGCTGTTCGGGTGAAGGTTCAGAAATTTTTGAACGCGAAGGAATCAAGGGAAATCATCTTTACCAGGGGAACCACCGAGGGAATCAACCTGGTGGCCCAGACCTGGGGCCGTCAAAACGTGGGGGCGGGCGATGAGATTATCGTCACCACCATGGAGCACCATTCCAACATCGTGCCCTGGCAGATGTTGTGCGGGGAAAAAGGAGCCCAATTAAAGGTGGCTCCCATCAATGACGCTGGTGAACTGATGGTTGACGAGCTGAAAAAATTATTTACCCGCCAAACCAAACTTCTGTCCATTACCCATGTTTCCAACGCGCTGGGAACCATCAACCCCCTGGCCGAGATTACCTCCTTCGCCCATTCCAAGGGCGTCAAGGTTCTGGTGGATGGGGCCCAGGCCGTTCCCCATTTGACCGCGGATGTTCAAAAGATGGACTGCGACTTTTATGTTTTCTCGGGCCACAAGGTATACGGACCCACAGGCGTGGGGGTTTTATTCGGTAGGTACAGCCTGCTTGAAACCATGCCCCCCTGGCAGGGCGGCGGCGACATGATTCTTTCGGTTACGTTTGAAAAGACGATTTATAGCAAACCGCCCAATAAGTTTGAGGCCGGAACTCCCGCTATCGCCGAAGTCATTGGATTGGGGGCCGCGTTGGATTATGTGGCCAAAATCGGCCTGGCCAATATCGCCGCCCACGAAAATTCCCTTTTGGAATACGGCACAAGGAAACTGTTGGAAATCCCCCGGTTGAAACTGATTGGAACGGCCGGGCACAAGGCGGGGGTTTTGTCCTTCACTTTGGGTGATATTCATCCCCACGACATCGGAACCATTGTCGACCGCCAGGGGGTTGCCATCCGGGTAGGACACCATTGCGCCCAGCCCGTCATGGACCGTTTCCAGATACCCGCTACCGCCCGGGCCTCTCTGGCCCTTTATAACACCCGCGGGGAAATTGACGCGCTGGCCAAGGCCGTCCGCAAGGCTAAGGAGGTTTTTGAATGATAATGAGAAATGAAAAATTTAAAATGGAAAATGTTGGATATTTTCGGGAACCGAAAATTTTCGCCCATTCTCCATTCTCCATTATTCATTTTAAATTGGTGTCCCCCCATGTCTGAGTTCAGCGACCTCTATCAGGACCAGATCCTGGACCACCAGAAAAACCCCCGAAACTTCGGGGAACTGGCGGGCGCCAACCATCACGCCGATGGGTTTAATCCCCTGTGCGGGGACAAGATCTCCCTCAACCTCAAGGTGGACGCCAAGGGCATAATCGAGGATATCAAGTTCAAGGGATCGGGGTGCGCCATATCCAAGGCCTCCGCTTCCATGATGACCGTGGCCTTGAAGGGGAAGAAAAGCGGGGAAGCTGAAAAAATATTCCACCAGTTCCACGACATGGTCATGGGGAAAAGCGCCAAAACCCCGGCTGAGCTTGGAAAGCTGAAGGTTTTCGCGGGAGTGAGGGAATTTCCGGCGCGGGTTAAATGCGCCAGCCTCGCCTGGCACACGATGGAAGCGGCCCTGCATGACAAACAAGAAGTGGTCACCACGGATGATGGGATAAAAGAATAACGGCAAAGCCTATTAACCGCTGATAAATGACGATAAGGCGAGCTTTGCAGAAATTAATCACCTTCATCGGCGTGCATCGGGTTTGATCGCCGGAAAAAAATTATTTTGAAGGGTTTTTCAATGAGCCACGAACTATTAACCGTCCAGCGCGACTGCAAGGCCATTACCATCCCCTACGGCACCGAAACGATGCTTTTTAAGGATGAAAAGGTTTATGTGACCCAGAACCTGGGAAGCAGTTTTACCGTCCAAAGGGACAACGGCCAGCTGGTCCGCATTGAGGGCAAGGACGCGGACGCCATCGGGAAGGAAATTCCCGAGGAAGCCAAGATCTTCAAGATCAATTACGACGACCAGGGTCCGATTGACGAGAAGGAACTTGAGAAAAACGTCTGGAACCAGCTGAAGACCTGTTACGACCCCGAGATTCCAGTGGATATTGTTGAGCTGGGGCTTATTTACGGTTGTGTCATCAAGGCCCTGCCCGAAGGCGGCAAAAGGGTTGAAGTGGTTATGACCCTGACGGCGCCGGGTTGCGGTATGTCGGGAGTATTGAAAACCGAGATTGAGCAGAAACTTTCCCGTATTCCGGGCGTCCGGGAGTCCTTTGTGGAGGTTACCTTTGAGCCTCCCTGGAACCAAAGCCTCATGACCGAAGCCGCCAGGCTCCAATTGGGAATGTTTTAAGGTTTCTTTTTGTAAATATTTTGTAGGGGCAAGGCATGCCTTGCCCCTTTTGAAAGCTTGGGTTTCGTAGGGGCGGGTCTTAGACCCGCCCCTACAAGTACAAAGAATCCATCGACCACCTGTTTATTAAAAATTGCAATCCCTTCTACCCATGAACGGCCCATGAAAAAATTTCCGAAAATCAAACTTCTATTAATCACTGCTCTGTGGACCCTTCTCCCCTCCCCCCTTTCCGCCCACTCCTTGAACGGAACCATCATCCGCGTGATCGACGGCGACAGCCTTCTGGTGAACAACAAGGGTATCGAGGAAAATGTCCGCTTGATCGGGATTGACGCGCCCGAGGCTCATGACAATCCCAAGGCCGAAAAGGACGCGGAAAGGGACAGCGAAGCCCTTTCCAAGGTTTTATCGCGCGGAAAGGAAGCGGCTGTTTATGTGAGGGGTTTTGTCCATTCGGGGGACAAGGTCAGGGTGGAAACGGATGTTCAGCAAAGGGATCCCTACGGCCGTTTATTGGGTTATGTTTACCTTTCGAACGGTGTTTTCCTGAATGAAAAAATTATAAAGGCTGGTTACGCCGTCCCCCTTTGCATTGAACCCAATGTCAAATTTCGAAAAAAATTCGAGTTTGGTTATGATTCGGCCTTTAAAAATAAAAGGGGCCTTTGGAACCAAGCAAGGACCCTGAAGCTGCCTTCCGAAAAATTGAGGGGAGAAAAGGTCCGTTCCGAAAAGAAGGGTAAAAGGAAGAAAACGGGGAGCCCCCCCGAAACCCAAACGGAAGTGACCGATCAAAAAGAAGTTTCGGATTTGAAATAGTCCCCTCGGCCGTGCCCGGGAAGGAAAGGTTTAACCTTCCTAATCAAAGAAAAAGTTACCCAAATTTAGATGGGAACTTATTCCCGATAAATATAGAATGAGCCCACCTCGAGCCGTTGACCCGAAGAATGGAATCCTTAATGGAAAATCAAGACTGGAAAAACATTCTGCGTCTCATCGCGGTGAAAACCCTGGGGATCGTTCTGGCCCTGGTTTTCTTTTCACTGGGCGTCCTTTTTGTCGGCTACTGTCTGGTATCGGTCGCCGGAACCACCAAGGGACAAAACGCCACGATTCTTTCCTTCGCGGGAAAGATGGGGGAACGACCCACCGCCTGCCGGGTCGGGGGCCTCTTTACGGTGACGGCGGATATGGCCCACAAGAAGTATGAAAAAATTTACACCCTTTACCCGGCCTGGCCGGATATTTTGAGCCCCATGAAGGGTGATGTGATTCGTATTTGGCCCGCGAGACAGCCCCTTGTCGGGACGGTTCCGTTGGATGGCTGGGGCTGGTTCATCGTGGGAACCCTGATGATTGTGGGTCTTGTGTTTTTTGAGTTTGCTTTCCTCGTTTTGACCGTCGGTTAAATTTTAAAAAAACTAATGTTTACCGCAAAGGCCCGGAGCCGCGGTGAAATCCTAAAACATTTTAAAACCTGCAGTTCAAGCCCAACCCCAGATGGTCCCGGTTCGCGAAAAGTTGGGGCTGAAGGCCAAGTCC
>JAHFCG010000144.1:4399-7145 GCA_023249615.1 candidate division FCPU426 bacterium
TACGATATGGAAAAGGGCGCAGGTACATTTAACCCCGCCACTTTTTTCCGTGTCCTGGGTCCTGAACCTTATCGCGTTGCTTATGTCGATCCCTGCCGGCGTCCCAAGGACGGGCGTTACGGCGAAAACCCCAACCGCATGCAGCATTACTATCAATACCAGATCATCCTCAAACCCTCGCCGGACAACATGGTGGAGATGTATTTGGAAAGCCTGGAGCAAATCGGGATCCGCCAGGATGAGCACGATATCCGGTTTGTGGAGGACGATTGGGAATCACCCACGCTCGGGGCTTCCGGCCTTGGCTGGCAGGTCTGGATGGACGGCATCGAAATCACCCAGTTCACTTTTTTCCAAACCACCGGCGGACTCGAGTTAAAACCCGTATCCGGCGAGATAACTTTCGGGCTGGAGCGCATCGCCACCGTCATTCAGGGCGTGGACAGCGTCTGGGATCTTCATTACGGCGGGAAGAACATCACCTACCGCGACATTTTCCACAACAACGAAAAGGCCTTTTCGGCCTTCAACTTCGAGTATTCCAACACCAAGATGTTGATGAGGCATTTTAAGGACTACGAGGCCGAAGCAAGACGTCTTCTGGAGCTTAAGCTCGTCGGCCCCGCCTACGATTACGTCATCAAGGCCTCCCATACCTTCAACCTGCTGGACGCCCGGGGCGCCATTTCGGTGGCGGAACGGACAAAGTTCATCGGGCGGGTAAGGGGAATGGCCAAGGGCGTCGCGACGGCTTATGTGAAGGAAAGGGAAGAATTAGGGTTCCCTCTAATGAAAAAGAGTTAATAAAAAGGAAGCCGTATTGCGAGGCGCCGAAGGCGTCGTGGCAATCAGATTTCCCTCTGAAGAAAAAATTAGGAATAGGCGAAATTGGAACATTTAACGAATTTAAAAGACGCGGTTTTGGAAATCGGGTGCGAGGAATTGCCCGCCTCCTATATCCGCCCTGCCATTGACCAAATGGTGGCGGCGGCGGAAACCTCCCTGCGCGAACACCGCATCGCCTACCAGCGGCTCAATACCTATTACACCCCGCGCCGTTTGACGCTTTTCTTCAAGGGAATTCCCGAAATGCAGCAGGACACGGTGAAGGAAGTGACGGGGCCCCTCGTTTCCATCGCCTTTGACGAGCATGGACTGCCGACGAGGGCGGGCGAGGGTTTCGCCAAGGCCCAGGGAGTGTCCGCGGCTTCCTTGAAAAGAAAAATGACCCCTAAGGGCGAGGTGGTCGTGGCCATCAAGAAGGGCGGCGGACGTTTGACCTCTGAAATCATGGCCGAAGTTTTTCCGGAAGTGATCAAAAAAATCCGTTTTCCCAAAGTTCAGCGGTGGGGAAACGGGGATTTCCTCTTTGCCAGACCCATCCGGTGGATCTGCTCCGTTTTTTCACGGACTGTAATCCCTTTCGATATCGCCGGACTTTACAGCAGCCGCGAAACCCATGGGTTGCGCGCCCTGAAACAGGGGCCGCTGGACATCGTGGAGGCGGGGGATTACCTGGATGTCCTGAGACAAGCGGGGGTCATCGCCGATCCCGCCGAGCGCCGCAACCTGATCTGGAACAAGGTTCAACAGGCGGCTTCCGAAAAGGGCGCGGTGGTTCCACAGGATCCCGATCTTTTGGATGAAGTAAACAACCTGATTGAATCCCCTGACGTCATCATGGGTTCCTTCGACCCCAAATATCTTGAACTGCCCGATCAGGTCATCGTGACCGCTATGAGGGAACACCAGAAATATTTCGCGGCCAGGGACAACAACGGCAACCTTCTTCCCGCGTTTATCGGCGTCATTAACGGGACGCCCCGCGACAAACAGGTTGTAATCCGAGCCAATGAGGGTGTTTTAAAAGCCCGCCTGGAAGACGCCAAGTTTTTCGTGGCGGAGGATATGAAGATTCCGCTGGAAGGCTGGGCGCAAAAACTGATTGGGATTACCTGGTTGGAAGGAATGGGAACGATGGCGGATAAATCCCAGCGCCTGCAGAAGTTCGTGAAAAAATTAGCCCCTTTGTTTAACCTGCCCAAGGAGGTTTCAAAGGTTACGGAAGGCGCGGCCCTCCTTTGCAAGGCCGACCTGGCCACCAACATCATCCGTGAAAAGGAATTCAACAGCCTCCAGGGAGTCATGGGTGGAATTTACGCGGGCCGGCAGGGAAAAGAAGCGGAAGGTCAGGCCATTCAGTACCACTATTATCCCCGCCACGCGGGAGATAAATTGCCTCCAACCATGGAGGGAGCCCTTCTAAGCGTCGCGGATAAAATGGACACTATCGCCGGTTGTTTCCGGGCACGGTTAATCCCCACCGGCTCCCAGGACCCTTTCGCCCTCCGCCGTCAGGCGCTGGGGGTTCTTCAGATTCTTCTGGCCAACAAATACGCTGTATCCCTGGAAGACCTGGTTAAAACCGCGCAGTCTCAATTCGTTGGCAAGGCACCCCCAAAGGAAAAGGACGAAATCCTGGAATTCCTCAAGGGCCGGCTCCAATCGGTTTTGGAATCCAAACATATTTCATATGACGTTGTACACGCCGTTGCCGCCACCGAGACCGCCTCCTTTATTGACCTCATTGAAAAAGCCGAAACGGTCAATCAATTCAAGATGGAAAAGGACTTTCTGGACCTATCCACGGCCGCGGGCCGTGTTCTTCGGATCCTTCCCGAAAAAAGGGTTAAGGGGAAAATTTCCCCGGCTCTTTTAAGGCACCCCGAGGAAAGGGAATTGCTGA
>JAHFCG010000002.1 GCA_023249615.1 candidate division FCPU426 bacterium
TTCATAACGGCATTATCGAAAATTACCAAAAATTAAAAATTGCGTTAAGGGCAAAAGGGCATGTTTTTAGATCCCAAACGGATTCGGAAGTATTGGCCCATTTGATTGAGGAACAACTGAAATCCACCACCAAGACGCCAAGACGCCAAGGAAGATATGATTTCAAAACAACCAAAAATCATGGATGGGAAAATGCGGTTCGGTGTGCTTTAAATCAAATTAAGGGAACCTATTCCGTTGTGGCCGTTTATGAAGGTGAACCGGAAACCCTGATTGGGGCGAGGTCGGGCGGCGGTGCCTTGGTGTTGGGAATGGGAAAAAATGAGAACTTTTTGGCATCGGATGTGCCGGCTTTGCTGGCCCATACCCGGAGGGTAAGTTATTTGGATGACGAAGAAATGGTCATTGTCAAACCCGAAGGCTGTCATGTGTTAAAGGTTTCCAACGGTAAAAAAGTTGTGAAAACCATTTCCGAAATTCAATGGTCGGCGGACCAGGCTGAAAAAGGCGGCTACGCTCATTTTATGCTGAAGGAAATTATGGAACAGCCCCGGGCGCTGGAGGATACCTTCACTAGCCGCTTGGATCCGAGGAGCGGTGAGGTTTTTCTTGAGGGAAAATTTTGGTCGTCACCCTTTCTTAAAAAATTTAAAAAAATAACCATCCTGGCCATGGGAACCTCCTGTTACGCGGGGATGGTGGGAAAGTTTATCCTGGAAAAAAATCTTGGAATTCCGGTAGAGGTCGACAACGCGTCGGAATTTCGCTACCGGGATCCCATCATCGGAAAGGACACTCTGGTAATCGTTATTTCCCAAAGCGGGGAGACGGTGGATACACTTGTGGCTCTGCGCGAGGCGAAAAATAAAGGGGCCAAGGTCGCGGCCATTTGTAATGTAATGGGCAGTTCGGTGACGCGAGAAGCCGACGGGTTATTGTTGACCAGGGCGGGCCCCGAAATTGGGGTGGCTTCCACCAAAGCCTTTACGACACAACTGGGAGCGCTTTGGTTATTAACCCTGCACTTGGCGGGGGTCCGAAAAACTTTGGGGTCTTCGGAATTAAAAAAGAAAGCCAAGGAGTTGTCTGAAATTCCGCGATCAATGTCGGGTGTTTTAAAACAACGAAAAGTTTTTGAAAAAATTGCTAAAAAATATTCCTCTTACTTTAATTTTTTGTATATCGGCAGGGGAGTTCAATATCCCATCGCCCTGGAGGGTGCCTTGAAGCTGAAGGAAATTTCCTACATTCATGCCGAGGGATATCCCGGCGGGGAAATGAAACACGGTCCCATTGCCTTGATCGATTCCCGTATGCCGGTGGTTGCCATCGCGCTTAAATCCTCCGGCGTTTATGAAAAAATGTTAAACAACATGGAAGAGGTGAAAGCCCGAAAGGGACAATTGATCGCCCTGGTTGAAAAAGGGGACCGGGAGGCTGGGTGTAAAGCGGATGCCGTAATCGAAATCCAAGGGGTCGCCGAAGACCTTTCGCCACTGTTAACCATCATTCCCCTGCAGCTTTTGGCATACGGGATTGCCAGGGTAAAGAAGAGGGAAATCGATCAACCCCGAAATTTAGCCAAAAGCGTAACGGTTGAGTAGATTGACCTAAAATGATGGTTTTTTTAACCCTTAAAATATCCTTTAAAATGGCTATTTTCTTCCTTTGACCACTAGAGTTTGATGGTTTAAAATTTTTCACCCCCTTCGGGTAGGGTCTTTTTAGCTTAAAATTCCCTTTTTGCGCTTGACAGAGGTTGGGGAAGGCCTTATATTTTGCCCAATTGTGTTTAGATTCTTCCGTGTTTTTTCGTGTTGTTTGGCGTAAAAACGGGGAGAATTTGACGCGGGTTTCACGAAAGTGGGACTCACGGTCTTCGACGCAAGCGGATTTGTGACCACAACCGTTTGGCAGTCGAAGAATTTGTCGAGGGTGGCGCTTTTTTGGGAAGCGGCCCACGCTCGTATTGTTCTTCGGTAGTAGGGGTTTTTTTCAAGCCCTAGAGCAGTGTAATTCGGGTGTGGCACTCTTCCCTGAGGGGTGCAGGCCCAAAAAAAAGCTATAAGGAGAGAGAAGAATGAAGAAAGTTATTGCCTTGTTGTTAGTCTGTTTCATGGCGTTGGGAGCGTCGATGGCTTTGGCCGACACTCGCGACGATTCCTTGGGATTGACGGCGGGACAACAGACCGATGGTCTGGATTCCCTTCCGAATTTCCCACAGAATGCCGCCAGCTTCGGAAACGTTGTGGATTTTCGTTTGGGAGATCCCAATGGAGCCCACTATGGCGACTGGGGTGGAATCATTCACAAAGATTTTGAAGAACTTGGTTATTTCGGCGTTTATTACAACCGCCCTTTTAACCAGAGCAATGGGATTAATCCCAACAATCAATGGGCCAACAATACCGGAATTTTGAATGGGTTCTGGAATTGGAGTACTTTGATTGAACCAAGCAATTCCAGCTGGTTTGGCGGGGTTTATGCACCAAATAATGGAAGTGGTGCTTATTATCCCAATAACCCTTATTCCCACAACCTTCGCATGAATGATGAAATCAACTGGCAATTTGGTTGGGGCTATAACGAATATAATGTTGCCGACCCCAATAATTCAGTTGATCTTTACTGGGCGAAAGATTTCAGCGATGCCGTGATTGGCGCGCATATCAACTATGCCAGCCAAACCGGTAACGATAACTCTGGTTCTGGAAACGGAACCGGTTCTTATGTTCAAGGCACTCCGTCCTTTTTTAATCAAAACACAGACAAATACAGCGCGGATAGTTCTGTTATTGGCGTTGATTTGGGTGCGACCTTGAAAAACTTGGGTTCGGATATGTCATTGGACTTAGGTTTGGGTTATTCCCTGGGAAGCATTAACTATTCTGAGGTTTACACCAGCAACTATATTGCCGTTGCCACCCTCACTGAATATTATAATCAGGTCATTAAAGATAATAATATTTCCGAAATCCGGGTGAACGCCTTGTTGAAAAACAAGATCAACGATTCCACCACGGGCCGGATTTATGGAAGCGCCCGCTTGGACAATTTGGGTGTTACCAATAATGTCAAGGGTGACGATTCCGGTGACGGAACTTACGGGGATGCGAACCGTGAAATTTACGTCGGGACCTCTACCTACACCGATACCAACATCAATTTTGGCTTGGCTTGCGACCATACGGTTGCCGAAGGCAAGGCTAAGGTTATCGCCGGCGTTGGAGTCATCATGGATTCGCGTAAATGGACCTATACCGCTTTGACCAACCTGGCTCCCAGCACGACTGCTGATCAGGTTCGTTGGGGCAGTGGTTCATCCTATACGGAAGACCATTGGGTAGTTCCTTTCAATGTTGCCATCGAAGCCCCCATTTTCGGGTGGCTCACTGGCCGCATCGGAGCCCAAACGGCTTTCTTTGATGGTGTTACCGCGAAGAACATTTACCTTCGTAACGCCAACTTGGCTGGTACCGCCTATACGGATACCGCCACACAATCCAATTATGTAAATTATGGGCAGGGGCTTAACTTGTCCTATGGTGTGAGCGCCAAGTCCGGCAATTTCACCTTCGATCTGCAGCTTAACCCGGGCAACTTGCTGAACGCGGCTCAGAGTTTCGAGCCGGGTGCCGGGATATTGTACAGCTCGGACAACAATTATCAGGGTAATTATAATATTGTTTCCGGTCCCGCGCAGCTTTTCGGAACGATTATGCAGGCTGATGCCCGCTTTGCGTTCTAAGGTTTTGTAGCGTAGACAAGAACCCCGCCCCCTTTTAGGGGGCGGGGTTTTTTTTTTATAAAGGGGTTAAATAAATGAAATTATTTTGGCTTTTAGCGGTTCTTTTGTTTTGGCCCGTTTCCGTAATTTTAGCGGAAAATAAAAAAGATTTATCCATTTCAACCCCGACTATGGCACAGGAATTGGAAGTGGAAAAACTGAAGCTTGAAATTGAGCGGTTAAAGTTGGAGAACGAAAGACTTCAACTCCAAATTCAGGGTTTAAAAATGGGTAATGTGGAAAACCAGGATTCTCAAAGTAACGGGAAAAAGGCCGAGGATAAGAAGCAGGAAAAAAAACCTGAAAAAAATGTTATTTTGGAAATGACCCGAAAATCCGAGGAATTGTCGAAGCAATTCTCAGACAATGAAAAAATGGTAGTCCTTGATTTCACGAACGGTGATATTTGGTTTAAGGGTACCCGGTATTCCATTTATCAATTTAAACATCTTTGTGATGACGAGAAATGGGGTTGCAAGGGAAAATTCGTAAAAATGGACATCAATGGGGACAGTTGTTACCGCTATCAATACAACAATCTTTATTTGGATCGGTACCAATCCCTTCCCAAAGGTATTTTTATTTACGAATCAAAAAAAAGTCCAGCCGATTTAGAATTTATAACCCCAGAGGGTATAAACCAGGATTCTCCCAAGGGAGCCGTTCGGAACAGATTTGAAACCCCTTATTTTAATTTTGATAATGAGAGAACCGAAAAGGAATCGAAGGTATTGAGATACAAGCATGGAAATGGGTTCCTTGCTTTTGATGATGTTTTGGAATTTTGGATTGATAAAAATGGAAAAATAGAATTTGTTAAATGGGGATGGCTCGACAAAAAATAGGGGATCCTTATTCATTGGTATTGAATATTTATTAAATGATTTAAAAAGGGGAAAATAAATGGATATGGCTTTCGCTCAAACAACGGTTAAGTCGGTTCCGCCAACCGCTTCTCCCGCGGCGGCTTTTATGTCCTTCGCCCCCTTTTTAGCAATTATGGCTTTGTTTTATTTTCTGATGATTTACCCCCAGGGAAAAGAAAGAAAAAAAAGGGAGGAAATGCTGAATGCCATTCAAAGGGGGGATCGGGTTTTGACCCGTGGCGGCCTTTATGGCACGGTAGCCGACATTAAGGACAACATTTTGGTTTTAAAAATAAATGAAAATAACAAAGTGGAAGTGGACCGTTCTTATATTGAAACAGTTCAAACTGGCGTAAAATAAATTTTCATTTTTCATTTATTGTCCAAAAAGTTTACCGGCGGAAAGGTTTTAAAAGAGGCGTGTTTGTTAATTATCAAATTTATTATTAACCCCATTAATATTTTCCCAAAACCAAGCCTTTGGCCATGGGACCTGTTGCATTTATTAAATGACAAATTAAAAATCACGAATAGTTTTAAGACACCGGATTGTTTTTGCCTGGATATTTTTTTTCATTTTCTAAATAAATTCCGGTCTTTTTTAGGGACCCCTTTGCCAGAAGGTATTTTTGCTAATCAAAAATAGCAGGTATTATTTGTTAAGACCAATATTTGTCATGATAATTTAGGCAAAAAATGATTTGGTTAATTGATTAAAATACTTGAAATTATTAATTGCGATATAATCCTAACAATTAGGACATTTACAAAATTTAAAAAGAACGGCTTTACCCATGACAGAAATTTTGACCGCTCAAGAGCTTTCAGCCTACCTCAAAATTACCACCACCACCATTTACAAGCTAGCTCAACAAGGGGAAATTCCCTCCTTTAAAATCGGCAGTGAATGGCGCTTTAAACGGGAATTGATCGACCGTTGGTTGGAAAAAGGCGCGGGTCACGCCCCCAAAAAAGTATTGGTGGTGGACGATGAACCAGCCATTTGTGAAATGTATAAGAGAGCCTTGGATCGAAAGAAATTCCAGGTGGATATAACCTATTCTGGGAAACAGGCTTTGGAGTTGGCCGCGGTCAACTCTTATGATTACATTTTTCTGGATCTTAAAATGCCTGTTTTGACAGGTGTAGATACGTTTAAAGAAATTAAGAAAATGAATGTCAGGGCTTTGGTTGTAATCGTGACCGCCTACCCGGACAGCGATCTGCTGGTGGAGGCGATGAAGCTTGGACCCTTGACGGTTATTCTAAAACCCTTTGATTTGGTTGAAATTCAAAAATCGGTTGAATCTCTTTCTTTAATGACTTCCAGGGTTTAAGCCGCTTCAAACCCCGCTTTTCAATTACTTGGTTTTATCCTTTTTTCCCACCGCCATCCTTATAGAATATTCCCGAATTTAGATTGGTTTAATCTCGGGGGTTTTTTTAATGGGTTCCTCCTTAAAATATTTCAAAAAATTACTTCCGTTGCGGGAAAGTGGTTTTCTTGAAAAGTCAAAGGACTGGGTCACGCTTTGGGAAAATTTGGCCCTGAAAGGCCCGGCGCTTTTATACGAAAGCGCGGGAGAAAGGGGTGACGCGAGTCAATGGATTGTTCTCGCGGGAAATCCAGAAGAGGAATTTTTTGAGATTAATGGAAATAAATGGTTATCAACCCAAGCCGGAATAGAACCTGCGCCTTTTAGTGTTTTTGATTTTTTGGATGAAGTCGGAAAGCCGGGAATGGGTGGTGAATTAGAAAAAAGATTTGACAAAAACTATTTAAAATTGGGGGAAATTCCGCCCGGGGCTGGTTTTTCCCCTTTTCCTTTTTCACTTGCCGGGGCTTGGTTCGGAATTTTCAGTTATGAGTTTGGCAAAAGATTAACAGTCAATAAAAAAACAGAAGGAAATAAAAGCCTTAATGCGGTGCCTGATTTTTATTTTTTTAAACCAGGGGTTATCGTCGCTTTTAATCGTTTGAATCATGAATGGTTTTATTTTGGGGATGGAAGGTTTTTGGATTTGGAAAAGGGTGATGCTTGTGCTGAAAATTTCAAAGTTCATTCCCTGGAACAGAAATCTTCCTTCTCCGATTACAAAAAAATGGTTGAGAGTGCCAAAAAATATATTTTGGAGGGGGATATATACCAGGCTAACCTGGCTCAGGTTTTTCAGGCTGAATGGGAGGGAAGCCCTGCTATTTTATTTCGCCTTCTAAAAGAATTAAACCCAGGGCCTTTCATGGGGATATTTCGAGGGAGGGGGTTTACCGTCGTTTCCTCTTCTCCTGAAAGATTGGTGAGTTGCCGGGGAGATTGGCTGGAAACCCGTCCGATTGCTGGAACCCGCCCCCGTGCAACCGATCAAATCCATGATTTGCAGAATCAATGGGAACTTAAAACTAATCCCAAGGAACAAGCCGAGCATTTAATGCTGGTTGATTTGGCAAGAAATGATCTGGGTAGGATATCTAGTTTTGGTACTGTGGAGGTTAAGCGTTTTGCTCAGGTGGAATCCTACTCGAGGGTCCATCATTTAGTTTCTATAATTCAAAGCCGGCTTTCCCCCGCGAAGAAGGTTTCCGATGTAATTCGATCGCTTTTCCCCGGGGGAACCATTACAGGTTGTCCCAAAATCAGAAGTATGGAAATTATAAGTGAATTGGAAGCCCAACCTCGTGGCTTTTACACGGGGAGCATGGGATATTTGGGCCCCGGGCCATGTTTTGATTTCAATATATTAATCAGAAGTTTTACGCTTTTTCCCAACGGCACCCTGGAATTTTTGGCGGGGGCAGGTATTGTCGCGGATTCGGATCCGCAAAAGGAATACATGGAAACCTTATTTAAAGTGGAGGCTTTGGCTCAGGCCCTTGGTTCCACTCTTTTTTCAACCCCATGAATAAAATTTATTGGAAGGGGCGGTTGGTTTCACCTAAAAGGGTAAGGATTTCCCCTTTGAACACGAGTTTTCTCTTTGGGGAGGCTCTTTTTGAAAGCCTTCCCGTTTATGGTGGCAAGCCCCTTTTTTTCAGGGAACATTTGGAAAGGTTAAAACGAGGATGCCGTTTTTTGAGTTGGCCTTTTATTTCCGAGGTTGAGTTTAAAAAAGCAATAAGACTTTTTTCTAAGGGAAGGAAAGGAGACCCTGATTTTTTAATTCGCTTTAATCTGGTCCAGGAACTGGAAGGTTCAGGTAATCCAAGGGAATTTATAAAAAAAACTCCGACTCTGTTTGCGATAGTACGGCCTCTTCGACATCAATTAAGAAAAAAAAATCCGATTTTGGGAAAGGTGGGAATAAGTCCCTGGATGGCCTTTGACAAGCAGACACTCCCGAACAACTTCAAAATCCCTTATTACATGACCACCAGGTGGGTATTTCGAAAAAATCCTCGGTGGAAGGAAATTTTGAGGTTAAATCAAAGGGGCGAGGTTGTGGATGGGGGAGCTTCCACTCCCATGTGGTTTGATGGAAAAACAGTTCATGTTCCACCATTAAAGATGGGAGGTTTGGAAAGTGTAACAAGGAAAAAAATAATTCAAATGATTAAAAGGCTTGGGTTACCGGTTGTCGAAAAGGCCTGGAAACCAGCTGAACTTTTGAAAAAACAAAACCCTCACTTTTCAAAGGTTGGAGTGGGACGACGGTCCGCGAAGGCTTCGGTTAATCAAGAACTTTTTTTTGTTGGGTCCGGCGTTGGAGTTATGGCCGCGTCTCATTTAATGAACCGGAAAATTATGGGGATTCCAAAGGTAACGGAAAAGTTGTGGAGCATTTATCGCCACCAGGCAATGAAAAAATCCCGATGATATTGGAGTTAGGAAAAGAGTCTAGCCCGTTTAATTAAGGAATAATTTTATGTTAAAGTGGTGATATTAAACATCAATTGGGAGGAAATATGCCCGTGTTATTGAATGGAAACGCAACCTCAAAAGTCGTTTTGGAGCAAACCGCAAAGGACTTTGAGCCACACAAATCAAGCGGTTTAAAACCCGGGTTGGCCGTAGTTCTGGTGGGAGATGACCCCGCCTCCATCGTTTATGTTGGACGCAAAAAAAAGGCTTGTGAATCCCTCGGGTTTTATTCTGAGGAACATCGCCTTCCAAAGGATACCTCCGAGGAAGAACTTCTGGGCTTAGTTCAAAACCTCAACGCCAACAAAAAAATTAATGGAATTTTGGTCCAACTTCCACTTCCCAGACATTTAAATTCACAGAGGGTTATTGAGGCTATTGATTCAAAAAAAGACGTAGATGGCATGCATCCCTTTAGCCTGGGTAAATTGGTGGCTGGCCTTTCGGGGCCACGTTCTTGTACGCCGGCTGGGGTAATGGCCCTCCTTGACCATTATAAAATTACGATCGAGGGAAAACGAGCGGTTGTCATTGGCCGAAGCATAATGGTCGGGAAGCCCATGGCGCTGCTTTTGTTGGAAGCAAACGCGACGGTAACGGTTTGCCATAGCCGGACCCAAAATATCGGACATGTGATCCGGGAGGCGGATTTGGTGGTGGCGGCCATTGGGAAACCAAAATTTGTAAAGGCCGAAATGATCAAGGATGGGGCCGTGGTGGTGGATGTTGGCATCAATCGAACAGCCGATGGAAAACTGGTTGGAGATGTGGATTTTGAGTCTGTGTCGCCCAAAACCTCGGCGATAACCCCGGTTCCTGGAGGCGTCGGCCCCATGACCATTGCGTTATTAATGCGGAATACCTTTGACGCTTTTTTGCAACAAACCCATCTTTAATTTAAATAAACCCCACTAACCTCTTTCAAAGGAAATAATGTTGAAGCCTATCAAAGTGGGACTCACGGGTGGGATAGGGGCTGGAAAAAGCACGGTACTAAAATTCATTTCCGAAAAAGGCATTCCTGTTCTCCAGGCCGATCAAGTTGGGCACGGGCTTTTGGATCAACCAAAAATAAAAATTAAACTTATTAATAAATACGGGAAAGAAATAATTGGGAGAAATGGAAAAATAAATCGCGGGGAATTGGGAAAAAAGGTTTTTCAAAAACCCCGAAACCAAAAATGGTTGAATGAATTGCTGCACCCCGCCATAAGAAAATTAGTAGCCCTATGGGTGAAAAAACACCAAAAAAAATATTTCCCCATACTTGTGGTGGAAGTCCCCCTGCTTTTCGAGAAGGGATACCACCGCCGATTTGATGGGGTTTTAAGTATTTCCTCCCCAACGAAAAAAAGGCATAAAAGGCTTGAAAAAAGAGGATGGCTTCCCGAGGAAATCGGGCGTCGGGAAAATTCACAATGGTCCCAGGCAAGAAAAAACAAAAAAGCTAATTGGGTTATTGTTAACCGAAAGTCTCTAAAAGAACTAAAATATTCCGTTGACCAATGGTTGAAAACGATCAAAAGAAAATTGAAAGGACCGGGCCCGTTTCACGGAAACCAAAAATGAGATTATTTCGATGAAAAGTATTCAAGAAATTGAAAATCTAAAACTGTCTCAAAAATGGGGAATGGTTTTGGGAGCCTTTTTTCTGGCGTCCGCGGGGATTTATTCAACCGCTCGTTTGGGAGGGAATTTATTTTCATCCCTTTTCACCTTTTACATTCCACTGGGTTTGTCATCTATGTTGCTGGGAATAAATGTGACTTTTATCTTAACCATCATTGTCATTGTGATTTCCATAATCAATTTATTGATCGCCTCCCAACCGTTCGGATTATTCATGATTTTTATTTCCGGAATAATTCTCAATTATTATTATTGGTACCGATGGATCCAAGAAAAGGAGTTGGAGGAATTCAGGCGCCAAAAGGCCAGTGAAGATTTAAACCTGAATATGAACGATACTCAAATGGTTCATGACAAGGTCAAAATCGCTTACCAAGCTAATTTAATTAAAATTCAAAGATATACGGCTCTTAATGAACTTGCCCGGAGCCTGGCGATGACTTATAAAACCCAGGATGTGGTGGTTTTGTTAATCGAGACCATATCAAAAACCTTCATGGTTCCCGGCGGCGTTTACACACTATTGTTGTTTGATAGCAGTGTGGTGAAGGCTCTTCATGCGGTTCGCTACAGTGTTGATACAGAAATGGAGGCGAGGTTAAACCGTGAAAGACTTAATCCTGAGGAAATTTATAATTCCTGGGTAGTTTCCCAGGCCAAAACCCTTTTTATCGGCGATGCCTCGAGTGATTTCCGTTTTCAAAATTATTTATCCGAAAATAAGGTCAGGAGTCTTGTTGCGGCGCCCCTAATGGCGGGGAGTGAAATTTTAGGCCTGATACGGATGGAAAGCTGTTTTCCGTCTGCTTTTCGACAAGACGACGCGCGATTGTTGTCCAACTTCAGTGATTTGGCAACCGTCGCATTGGAGCATGTGGCTCTTTATCGCCAAACCATTGAATTGGCGATAACGGATGGGCTCACAGGGCTTTATGTTCAAAGATATTACAAAGAAAGAGCCAGGGATGAGGTTTTTCGGGCCCTTGAACATAAATTACCCCTTTGTCTCATGATGATTGATGTGGATAATTTCAAAAGTTACAACGATCGCTACGGTCATTTAGTGGGCGATAGGGTATTGAAAGTTGTGGCCCAGGTTTTAAAGGAAACCGTTCGGACGGTCGATTTAGTAGCCCGATATGGCGGGGAAGAGTTTTCGGTCCTTTTACTTAAGACGCCCTGGATTGGCGCTCAAACCGTAGCTGAGAGAATCCGTCAAAAGGTTTCGGAACAAATTATCCTTGCCGCCCAACAATCCACCAATGTGACGGTTAGTATTGGGGTGGCGGAACTAAACCCTTCCTTCAAGGACGTGGAAACCTTTATTGATTCCGCGGATCAAGCCCTCTATCAAGCAAAGGCCGATGGAAAAAATTGTGTTCGAAAATCAAAATCGGGGCCCACGGATGCCTGATAAAACCCACAGAATTATTGGCGTAGTCGCGGCTTTGCTATTGCTGGCCCTCGCTCTACTGCCTGGACCGGGGTCTTTTTTTATTTGTTTACCGGTATTTGTTATTGCCCTAGTGCGTTTTTCAGTTCCCGCGATTGCCGAATGGTTTTTGGGTACCTACCTTGTGGGATTAATTTCAGGAAGATGGTTTTTTCACCATTATTCCCAAAACTGGGTTTTCCCCGAAATTTTCGCTCTTTTAATTTTATTCTGGGTTCCCTCCTTTATCCAGAACCAGCGCCGTGACAGGAAGGATAAATTTAATTCATCTTACGAGACAAAAAAAAGGGTGTTTGAAAATTTCCGTTCAATTGTTGAAAAAATAAAGAAAGAAAACACGCAAATAGAAAAACAACTTCGTCAAATTGAGCATTTGTATGACGTTATCAAGGAGGCGGGAACCACCTTGAACGTGCAAGAAATGATCGAGCTGACCAAGGAATTCACTGAAAGAATGTTTGATTTGCCGCATTTCATCATTGCGGTCCTTTCAAACGACGGAAAAAATTATGAAATAAGGATAACCTCCGGGTGTGACGAGTCCTTGTTTCGGTCGCTGGAAATAGGTTTGGAATCCAAGGATTTATCGTCAGTCTTGGCTCGGGAAAAAAAACCCGTTTGGGTTCCCTCGGTGGAAAAAGAAGAACGTTTTAAAACGCTGAAAAACCTATCCGTTCGTTCCTTTATTTTTCTTCCTTTTCTGGTTCAGGACAGGGTCATTGGATTTTTGTGTTCCTATTCAACGGTTGAAAATTTTATTGACCAGGAAAAATTTTCTAATTTCCAAGTGTTTTGCAATCAAATTTCCATAGGCCTTCAAAAATCCCTGCTTTATGAAAAGGTACAGAAACTTTCAATTACCGATGGTCTTACTAAATTGTATTCACACCGTTATTTCAAACAAAGGCTTGAGGAGGAGTTAATTTTGGCGAATCGTTATTCATCCCAACTAAGCCTTTTAATCCTCGATATAGATCATTTTAAACACTATAACGACACCTATGGCCACGTTGCCGGGGATTATGTTTTGATGGAAGTGGCGAAATTGCTTAAAGACCAATCTGACGTGACCCATTTGGTAGCGCGTTATGGAGGTGAAGAGATGGTTTTAATCGCGCCTGAAACAACCAAGGAACAGGCTATTGAATTGGCGGAAAAAATAAGGAAGGCCGTGGGTTCCTATACCTTCGCTGTTGGAAGGGAAACCACAAGTGTGACCGTTTCCATCGGTGTCGCGACATTTCCACAGGATGCCCAAACCAATATGGATCTTATCAGCAAGGCGGACAAGGCTCTTTACGCGGCCAAAGGACGGGGAAGAAACCGGATTGTGGCTTATCCGATTTAGGGAGTAAACGGAAAAAAAGGTTGACAGTGTGAATTGACATGGTAGGATTTAAACAACTGCAGAAGTCAAACCTAATCCTCAAATACTCCCGATGGATTTTCCCCCAACTCACTGTTGACCCTCATTATTTTGAGGTGAACGACCAGCGGAATATTGAGTTAAAACATGTTTGAATCAATCTTGGAACGATTTCACGAACGTCTTCAATTTAAATAAAAATTTCAATTTTATTGTTTTATTCGGGGTTTTGAGACCCAGAAACTTTTCGAAAGGATTCCAATTTTATGGATATCGCGGATCTGAAAAAAAAGACAATGCCCGAACTAACGGATGTAGCCAGGGAATTAAACCTGGAGGGAGTTAGTTCCATGAAAAAGCAGGATCTGATTTTCAAGATCCTTGAGACCCAAACCCAACGTAATGGCGTGATAAACGCCGAGGGTGTTTTGGAAATATTGCCTGATGGTTTCGGATTTTTACGGTCCGCAAATTACAACTATTTACCGGGCCCGGACGACATTTATGTTTCTCCCTCGCAAATCCGCCGGTTTAACTTAAGAACCGGGGATACCGTAACGGGGCAGGTTCGCCCCCCCAAGGAAGGAGAAAGATATTTTGCTCTTTTAAAAGTAGATTCCATAAACTTTGAGCCCCCGGACGCAGTTAAACAAAAGGTTCTTTTCGATAATTTAACCCCCATTTACCCCAATAAAAGAATTTGGCTGGAAACCACCCCAGAAGATTTATCCATGCGGGTTATGGATTTGTTAATTCCCTTGGGAAAAGGACAAAGGGGATTGGTTGTTGCCCCGCCACGTACCGGGAAAACCATTCTTTTGCAAAAAATCGCTAATAGCATCGCTAAAAATCATCCGGAAATTTACTTGATCGTTCTCCTTATTGATGAAAGACCGGAAGAGGTCACAGATATGCAAAGGTCCGTTAAGGGGGAGGTAGTTTCCTCTACTTTTGATGAGCCGCCGGAACGTCATGTGACCGTCGCGGAAATAATCATTGAGAAAGCCAAACGATTGGTTGAACACAAAAAGGATGTTGTCATTCTTTTAGACTCCATTACCCGTTTGGGCCGGGCTTATAACACGATTGTCCCTTCTTCTGGAAAAGTATTATCCGGAGGCGTTGACTCCAATGCTCTGCAAAGACCCAAACGATTTTTTGGGGCCGCCCGGGATATTGAAGAAGGGGGAAGTTTGACCATTATTGCTACGGCTCTTATTGACACCGGGAGCCGAATGGATGAGGTTATTTTCGAGGAATTCAAGGGAACGGGGAATATGGAAATCATTTTGGATAGAAAATTGGCGGATCGCAGGGTATTTCCTGCATTTGATATCACCCGTTCCGGGACTCGACGAGAAGAATTGCTTTTAAAAGAGGATGAGCTTAATAAAGTTTGGGTGTTGAGAAAAATTCTGAACCCAAACAATCCTGTTGAGGCGATGGAATTTTTACTTGATAAAATGCGCCGAACAAAATCAAATAAAGCGTTTTTGGATTCGATGAAGGGTTCGGTTAACGACTAGGGCCATGGATTTATTCTTACGGCGGGTTTACCTTGCCGTTTCTGTTGTTTTAATAGTTTTGTGGTTCGGGATGTTTGCCTGGATTCTGGGTTTTCTAAAACCTGAAATTTTTTCAGTCCTTTCCGCCTCGGACCCGCAAAACCTAACAAAAATTCCAATTTTGGCCAATAATTATCATGTTCCAGGAATCGGAATATCCATTTACACCTCACTTCCAGGTGAAACCTTCGCCCGGTTGTCTCGAAAATTTGGTCTGACCGAATCGACGATTCGATCTTTGAATCAGGCCAACGATCAATCTGAACCTAAAACCGGAACCACTCTTCTTATCCCAACAAAGGATGGCATTTTTCATATTGTTCGATCAGGGCAAGGTTTAAGCGATATCTCCCGTTTTTACGGAGTGCCTTTAAAGGAAATATTGAAGGCAAACCAGAAACGGGGTGACTCCGAACTTAAACCGGATGATGTTTTGTATTTGCCGGGGGCCCGTTATATTACCAAGCAGGACGGGGAATGGAATTTAATGGCCTCCCTTGAAATAAAAAAAGGTTTTTTAAAACCCACAACAGGTCGTTTTGCGGATGGTTTTGGGGAACGCCTTCATCCGATTACAAAAAAAATGACTTTTCACGAGGGTTTAGACCTTGCGCCAGGCTGGCGGGCAAGAGTGGTCGCTTCTCAAAATGGAAAAGTCATTTTCGCTGGAATTCGAGCTGGGTATGGCCGGTTAATTGTTTTAGATCACGGGTCAGGTTTAACATCTTGGTATGGCCATTTGGATGAAATTTTAGTTAAAGTTTCTAACGAGGTTAAACGGGGGGAACTTATTGGAAAGGTTGGGAAAACCGGGAGAACTACAGGACCTCATCTTCATTTCGAGATTCGATTAAATGGAAAACCACAAAATCCTTTTTTGTACCTAAGTCATTGAAAGCGGTTAAAAGCCTTCTTTTAAACCTTTTTAGGCGCGCTCCGATTTCAGGGTTTGATTTTTCCATTTTTTTTTATACACTATGCACCCTTCGGGTTTCGCTCGAAGGGACCAAAAAAATGGAGTTCCGGAATGAAAACAGGTATTCATCCTAAAAGTTTCAAGACCAAAATAACGTGTGTGTGTGGAAATATTATTGAAACTGCTTCCACAAAAGCTGAAACATTTTCAGTGGAGGTTTGTTCGAATTGCCACCCGTTTTTCACTGGAAAAATAAAGCTTTTGGATATGGCCGGACGGGTTGAAAAATTCCAGAAGAAAAGCGCCACTGCCGCAACGGTCCAAGCGGAAACAAAAGCACGTGAAGAAGCAAAAGCAGTTGCTGTGGCAGCGAAAAAAGCGAAGCGAAAAGCCGCGCCCCCTCCGCCGGAAAGAAATTCCTAGCACCTTTCCGCAAATTATTTTAAACCCCAATCTATTACAAGGTTGGGGTTTTTCTTTTTGATAAACCCCAAACCATTAACCGATTATCCTTAAGGTCCCCGTCATGATTGAGTCCAAAATTCAACTAGCCGAAAAAAGGTATCATGAATTATCCGACCGCTTAATTCATCCCGACACCTTTAGCCATTCAGCCGAACTTCAAAAATTGTCCAAAGAACACGCGGACTTGGAGTCGTTGATTCAAAAAATAAGGGAATACCGGAAATGCCAAAAGGAGGAAGTCGAAACCAAAAATTATCTGGAAGGAAATGACCCGGAAATGAAAGCCCTTGCGCAAATCGAGCTTCCCCGCCTGGAAAAATTAATCGTTGACTTGGAAAACGAAATTAAAAGGCTTTTAATTCCTCCCGATCCTTACGGTCAAAAAAACGCCATCATGGAAATCAGGGCCGGAACTGGCGGGGGCGAGGCGGCTTTATTTGCGGCTGATCTTTTTCGAATGTACAGCCGTTATATCGAAAAGATTGGAATGAAAATCGAAATAATAGATTCAAGTACGACCGAAATAGGTGGACTAAAAGAAATTATTTTCATAATCATTGGAAAAAACGCCTATGGGAAATTCCGTTTTGAAAGTGGAACCCATAGAGTTCAAAGAGTCCCGAAAACAGAGGCTTCGGGCCGTGTTCACACCTCCGCCGCAACTGTCGCTGTTTTATCTGAAGTGGACGAGGTTGAAATTCAAATTAAGGATTCCGAATTGAGGATCGACACCTTTTGTTCCTCCGGAGCGGGAGGCCAAAGCGTCAACACCACTTATTCGGCCGTAAGAATTACCCACGTCCCCACGGGCTTGGTAGTTCAGTGTCAAGATGAAAGATCCCAACTTAAAAATAAAGCGAGGGCTATGAAAGTGCTTTATGCCCGCCTGAAGGAAAAGGCCGATCTGGAGGCGAGAGAAAGCGTTTCGGCCACACGGAAGGATCAAATTGGAAGCGGGGATCGAAGCGAAAAAATAAGAACCTATAATTTCCCCCAAAACAGGGTCACAGACCACCGGATCGGCCTAACCCTTTATCAACTTGATAAGGTCATTGATGGTGAACTCAGCGAACTCATGGACGCACTATCCTTTGCCCGACAGGAAGAACTGCTAAAGGAATTGGGTTAATAATATTTATGAGGAATGAGGATCTTCCATGATTCAAGGAGAGGATTCAAAACAACCATGGACTCCCCTTAAAATTATCCAATGGGCTGTACCCTTCTTAAGTCAAAAGGGAATTCCGAACCCCCGCTTTGATGTTGAGATCTTGATAGCTTTTGCGTTAAAAATAGACCGTTTGAAAGTTTACCTTCAATTTGACAGACCGTTGGGGCCCGACGAGTTGGCCTCAATTCGAGAGTTCCTTAAACGTCGAGCCACTTTTGAGCCCATTCAATATATAACCGGACAAAGGGAATTTTATGGATATCGCTTCAAGGTGAACCGGGATGTCCTTATTCCAAGACCTGAAACCGAAATGTTGGTTGAAAAGGCTATCGAACATTTAAAAAAAATACCGGTTGAAAGAAGATTAATTTTGGATTTGGGTACGGGGAGCGGCTGTATCGCCTTATCCATCGCAAAGTCCATTGAATGTAAAGTTTGGGCGGTTGATTTTTCACAAAAGGCCTTGGAAATTGCACTTGAAAACGCGAAAATTATGGGCATGGAATCCATCCAATGGCGCAAAGGTGATTGGTTTTCGGCTCTTTTACCATTGGATCCATTGGAATTTCAGGTCATCTTAAGTAATCCACCATATATTTCTTTGGGGGAAAAAGAAGAGTTGAGCCATGAAGTTAAGGATTTTGAGCCACCCGAGGCCTTATTTGCTGGGGAAAATGGGTTGGAAAGTTATGTTCAAATTGCCAAAAAGTTAAGGGAAAGGTTGGCGGAAGGAGGGGTAGCCTTTTTGGAATTAAACGCCAATAGACACGACAGGGTAATAGCTTTATTTAATGGGTTTAGGGCGCAAAACCTTTACGAAGACCTCCAGGGAATTCCAAGGGTCCTAAAGCTAGAAAAATGAAGTATTAATTGACACTTTTTGACCATCCTCTGTATAATCACCCCTCTTTGCCCAAAACGAGAAAAGCCCTTTTTCTCGTTTTTTGTTTTGGGAAAGAGATTCTCGGTATCATTCCCGCTTTTTTCTGGAGGATTTTCGGTGAAAAAAATGAAATTTGGCCGTCGCGAGCGCTTTGATTTCAGTCGTATTCCATCCATCATGGAAATGCCGGACCTGATCGAATTTCAACGAAAATCCTACGAGGCCTTTCTACAAAGAGATGTTCCTGTTGACCAAAAAATTGAACAGGGTCTTCAATCCGTTTTCACAAGCGTTTTTCCCATTTGGGATTTCAACGAAGTTTCCTCCCTTGAATTTGTTTCCTACAATTTGCTTGAGCCTAAATATAACGTCAGGGAATGTCAGGAACGGGGAATGACCTACTCCGTGCCGATGAAAGTCACGTTGCGCCTTGTTATTCGAGAGGAGGATCCGGAAACCGGCACAAAAAAGGTCAAGGATATCCGCGAGCAGGAAGTCTTTTTCTGCGATCTTCCCATGATGACCGAACGCGGCACCTTCATGATCAATGGAGCGGAGCGAGTTATCGTTTCCCAATTGCACCGCTCGCCCGGCGTGACCTTTGATGAGGATGACGGCAAACTCTCGTCATCAGGCAAAAAAATGTACATGACGAGTGTGATCCCGTATCACGGATCTTGGCTGGAATTCGAGTTTGATGTTAACGGCATTCTTTACGCCCGAATCGACCGAAAGAGAAAATTTGTCGCTACCACCCTTCTGCGCGGTTGGGGATTCTCCTCCGATGAGGACATTCTAAAAATATTTTTTGATATCGAAAACCTCGAGGTTTCCGAAAAGAAACTCCAGAGCAAAGCGGCGGCCCAGGATGTCGCCAATCCCGAAACGGGGGAAGTCATTGTTGAAGCCGGGGCAGATTTCACTCCGGAAGTTGTAGCCGCCCTGAAGAAGCTTGGCGTCAAGCAAGTTAAGGCCGCTCCCTCCAATCCCAATGATGTTTCAATTTTAAATACTCTCCGCAAGGACAATACGCATTCACAGGAAACAGCATTGGTGGAAATTTACAAAAAAATGCGCCCTGGCGACCCCCCGACCCTCGAAAACGCGAAAAGTTTGATGGAGAATTTATTCTTCAATAAAAAGCGTTATGACCTGGCCCGAGTTGGCAGATACAAAATGAACAAAAAACTGGGCTTGAAAACGGGTGCTGACCAGAGAACCATTTCCAAGGAAGACCTGGTTTGCATTATTCGATACCTTTTTGATTTGTGTAATGGGAAAGGCGAGAAGGATGACATCGATCACCTGGGAAATCGCCGGGTCCGCACAGCCGGTGAACTTCTGGAAAACAAGTTACGTTTAGGATTTACGAGGATGGAAAGGGCTGTTCGCGAACGTATGTCGATTGTGGACATGGACATGAATCCCATGCCAAGCCAGCTTATTTCGACTAAACCGATAACCGCCGCTGTTAAGGAATTTTTTGGGACTTCCCAGCTTTCGCAGTTCATGGATCAAACAAATCCCTTGGCCGAGTTAACCCATAAACGCCGTTTGTCAGCCCTAGGGCCCGGCGGGTTGAACCGGGAGAGAGCCGGCTTTGAAGTTAGGGACGTTCATCATACCCACTATGGAAGGGTTTGCCCTATTGAGACGCCGGAAGGTCCCAACATAGGGTTGATTGCGTCACTTTCCACCTACGCCCAAATTAACGAATACGGTTTCGTAACCACGCCCCTTCGAAAAGTCGATGGGGGAAAAGCCTCCAAGAAAATTGAATTTTTGCCAGCGGATGACGCCGATAAATACATCATTGCCCAGGCAAATTCACCCCTGGATGATTCCCAAAAGTTCACGGGTGATATTGTCGCGGCCCGTTCCAAGGACGATTTTCCGCTCGTGGCCCCGAATGACGTCCACTATATGGATGTTTCCCCGCGCCAATTGTTTTCCGTCGCGACGTCCTTGATTCCCTTTCTTGAACACGATGACGCCAACCGCGCCTTGATGGGATCCAACATGCAACGGCAGGCCGTTCCCTTGATTCGCACCGAAGCTCCGGTTGTGGGTACCGGCATGGAATACAAAGCCGCTTATGATTCCGGTGTTTTGGTCATTGCAAAACGGGACGGGATCATTGCCGGTGTTTCCTCCGACGAAATTATCATGTTTGCCGATGAAATGGATGAGAATGGGTCGGTGGATATTTACAAACTCACCAAGTACAAACGCTCAAACCAAGATACCTGCATTAACCAGAGACCGATTGTGAAAAAAGGAGAAAAGGTAAAAAAGGGCGATGTGATCGCGGATGGCCCCTCCACGGACCAAGGGGAATTGGCATTGGGAAGAAACCTTCTTGTGGCCTTTATGCCATGGAGAGGTTTTAACTTCGAAGACGCGATTATTGTTTCTGAAAAACTTGCCCGTCAGGATTATTTCACTTCTGTTCATATTGAAGAATTTGAACTGGAGGCAAGGGATACGAAGCTCGGCAAGGAAGAAATTACACGGGATATTCCAAATGTCGGGGATGAAGCCCTCAAGGACCTGGATGAGGAAGGGATAATTCGAATTGGGGCCGAGGTTGTTCCGGGGGACATTTTGGTCGGCAAGGTCACGCCAAAGGGTGAAACCGAACTTACACCCGAGGAAAAATTGCTGCGGGCCATTTTTGGTGAAAAAGCGGGAGATGTCCGGGATGCCTCCCTTCGCGTGCCTCCTGGCGTCGAAGGAAAAGTCATCGACGTGAAGGTGTTCAAAAGAAAAGAAAAAGACGAAAAAATCAAGGGCCGAGACGCCTCGATGGTTAAAACGATCGAGAAGGACGCCGCCCACAAAATTAAACAACTCGAAAAAGAAAACGAAAACCGCATTGAGGCCCTCAAGGCTCAAACCGACGAGAAGTCAAAGGATTTGAACAAATCCGAAAAGAATGCGCTTGAGGAAAAATTCGAGGAAGAGGTAAGCCGTCTGAAGGAAGTCCTTCAAAACCGCATCAAGGACATTGAGAGGGACAAAAACAATGAAATTGATAAGGTGAAAAAAGGCGATGAGCTTCCTCCGGGCGTCATTAAGCTCGTCAAGGTTTATGTGGCCAAAAAAAGAAAGCTATCCGTCGGCGATAAAATGGCGGGCCGCCATGGTAACAAGGGTGTTGTTTCCAAAATTGTCCCGGTTGAGGACATGCCCCACCTTCCCAACGGCCGGGCCGTCGACATTATTCTCAACCCGCTTGGTGTTCCTTCGCGAATGAACGTGGGTCAAATTTTAGAGACCCACTTGGGTTGGGCCGCCATGGAAGGCGGCTATCACGTGGCCTCCGCCGTATTTGATGGTGCCAAGGAAGAGGAGATCAAAAGCGCCTTGAAAGAACAAGGCCTTCCCGAAACCGGAAAGGTGACCTTGTACGACGGCATGACGGGTGAGGCTTTTGATCAGGAAGTTACCGTTGGAGTCATTTATATTTTGAAACTAGCCCACCTGGTCGATGACAAAATTCACGCACGGTCTATCGGCCCTTATTCCCTGATTACCCAGCAACCGCTGGGTGGTAAGGCTCAATTTGGCGGACAGCGTTTCGGGGAAATGGAAGTTTGGGCACTCGAGGCTTACGGCGCGGCTTACACCCTACAAGAACTTTTGACGGTGAAATCCGATGACGTCCAAGGCCGCACCAAGGTTTATGAAGCCATCGTTAAGGGGAAAAATTCCCCCGAGCCGGGAATCCCCGAGTCGTTCAATGTTTTGGTGAAGGAGCTGCAGGGTTTATGTTTAGACGTCAAATTAATCAAGAATCCAAATTAAGGAGGGGGAAAAATTGAGTCAAGTTAAATCAACCGCCCCTGAAAGCAACAACGAAGTCGTGAAAACCGCGTCCCCTGAAATTGTGGTCACGGCCGATAAAAAACCTTTTTTGGAAAACCTACTTCGTGAAACACCCCGCTTCGACGCCATCAAAATCGGGTTGTCTTCCCCTGAAACCATCCGTTCCTGGTCCCACGGCGAGGTCAAAAAACCGGAAACAATTAATTACCGAACATTCAAACCGGAAAAAAACGGACTTTTCTGCGAAAAAATATTCGGGCCCACGAAGGATTGGGAATGCGCCTGTGGAAAATACAAGCGGATTAAATACAAGGATGTTATTTGCGACCGTTGCGGTGTTGAAGTCACCCAAGCTAAGGTCCGCCGTGAGCGGATGGGTCATATTGAGTTGGCCTGCCTGGTTTCGCATATCTGGTACCTGAAGGGTGTTCCTTCCCGGATGGGCTATTTGTTGGAAATGTCGACTCGAAACCTGGAACGGGTGATTTACTATGAATCCTATGTAACCGTTGATCCCGGAAAAGCCCCCGTGGAAGTGGGTCAACTTCTATCCGAGGATGAATACCAAAAACTCCGGCTGGAATATGGAGCTTCTTTAAAGGCCAAAATGGGCGCCGAAGCAATTCGGGATTTGATCCGTTTGGTCGATTTGGCGGATCTTGATAAAAAACTTCGGGTCCAGATGAAACAGACCACGAGTGAGCAAAAACGAAAGACCATCATCAAGCGACTAAAAGTTATTGAAAGTTTCCGCAAATCCGACAATAAGCCGGAATGGATGTTCTTGGAAGTTTTGCCGGTTATTCCGCCTGAATTAAGGCCTTTGGTCCCGTTGGACGGCGGTCGTTTCGCAACCTCCGATTTAAATGATCTATACCGCCGTGTGATTAACCGCAACAACCGTTTGAAAAAACTTTTAGAATTACACGCGCCGGAAGTTATCGTGAGAAACGAAAAGCGCATGTTGCAGGAGGCGGTTGACGCCCTCCTGGACAACGGCCGTCGTGGACACGCGGTTCGGGGCCCGGGCAATCGCCCCTTAAAATCCCTCTCGGATATGTTGAAGGGAAAACAAGGCCGTTTCCGGCAGAACCTGCTGGGAAAACGTGTTGATTATTCCGGCCGTTCGGTCATTGTCGTGGGGCCAGAACTAAAAATGCATCAATGCGGGCTTCCCAAAAAAATGGCGTTGGAACTTTTCAAGCCCTTTATTATTAAAAAACTGGAAGACCGCGGGTATGTCCATACTATTAAAAGCGCGAGAAAAATGGTTGAGCGGGTTAAGCCCGAGGTCTGGGATATTTTGGCGGAAGTTATCCGGGATCACCATGTCCTTTTAAACCGCGCCCCAACCTTGCACCGACAGGGAATTCAGGCCTTCCAACCAGTTCTCATTGAGGGAAGAGCCATTCAAATCCATCCCCTGGTTTGTACGGCCTTTAACGCCGACTTTGACGGCGATCAAATGGCTGTCCATGTCCCGTTGTCGAGTGAAGCCCAGATGGAATCCAGGTTTTTAATGTTGTCGACAAATAATATCAATTCCACCTCAAACGGAAGACCCATAGTTACCCCGACGCAGGATATCGTTCTGGGTTCCTATTACATCACCAAGGAAATGCCCGGGGACAAGGGGGAGGGCAAGGTTTTCTCAAGCGCCCAGGAAGTGGTTATCGCATTTGAATCCCGCCAGGTTGGAAAACACGCGAAAATTAAGGTTCGTCGCAACGGAAAATTGGTTGAGACGACCGTTGGGCGGGTTTTATTCAATCAGGTCATTCCGGAAGGCCTTGGTTATGTCAACCGTGTGATGACCAAAAAAGAATTGGGTGATCTCATTGCCCTTTGTTATGAAAAATTGGGCCAGGAGCAAACGGTAAAGCTTTTGGACGACGTCAAGGAATTGGGCTTTAAATTCGCCACAATGGCGGGAATTACCGTTTCCATCGACGACATGCTTATCCCCAAGGACAAGGTTGATATTTTGAAGCGCTCCTACAAGGAAGTCGCTGAAATTGAAAACCAGTACAAAAAGGGAATCATCACCGCCGGAGAGCGTTACAACAAGGTAATCGACATCTGGACGCATACCACGGATGAAATCGCGGAAGTCATGTTTGAAAATCTGAAGCATGACCACCATGGATTTAATCCCATTTATATGATGGCGGATTCGGGAGCTCGCGGTTCCAAAATGCAAATAAGGCAGTTGGCGGGTATGCGCGGTTTGATGGCAAAACCCCTTCAAAAAATTACCGGATCGATCGGTGAAATTATCGAGTCGCCCATCACCGCGAACTTCCGCGAAGGCTTGACGGTTTTGGAATATTTTATTTCCACCCATGGCGCCCGAAAAGGTCTGGCCGACACGGCTTTAAAAACGGCGGATGCCGGTTATCTTACAAGGCGTTTGGTTGACGTTGCCCAGGAAGTCATCATTAATGCCGAGGATTGCGGTACCGCAAACGGCATCCGGGTTGGAGCCATCAAAGAGGGGATAGAAATCATCGAGCCCCTGAAGGATCGTATTGTCGGCCGCATGGCGGTTGATAATGTGGCGAATCTTTTAACCTCTGAGGTCATTGTTAAATCAGGCCATGTTATTAATGAGGAAACCGCGGACAAGCTGGAAGATGCCGGAATAGAACAAATCCGCGTCCGGTCCGTCCTCACTTGTGAATTGGAAAGAGGCGTTTGCGCGAAGTGCTACAGTTTAAACCTCGCGAATGGGAAAATGGTTCAAATCGGGGAAGCGGTCGGAATCATTGCCGCGCAATCCATCGGCGAGCCGGGAACCCAGTTAACCCTTCGAACCTTCCACGTGGGCGGAACTGCGAGCCGCGCGTTGGAACAGTCGAAAATAGAGTCGCACAAGAATGGAAAGGTTCGCTTCCATAATTTAAAAGTGGTTGAAAACCGCAACAAGGAATTGATCGTCTTGAACCGAAACGGCGAGATTTCCGTGTATGACGGAAAAGGGAAAGCCATGGAAAACCATGTTGTGCCTTTCGGTTCCACTTTGAAAGTGCACGAAGACGACACTGTTAAAGACGGGCAGTTGTTGGCGCACTGGGATCTTTACAAGGTTCCTATTTTCACGGAGGTCAGCGGTGTCGTGAAATTACAGGACCTTATCCGTGGAGTTACCTTCAAGGAAGAAATTGATTCTTCGACAGGTCTAAAAGAACGAACTGTTATTGAATATAAAGATGAAAATCTTTCTCCACGCTGCGTCATCATGGATCCTAAAACCGGCGAAGCTGTTAAGAGCTACCGCGTTCCGACAGGCTCATTGATCAACGTCGCTGACGGAGACAAGATCATCGCGGGGGATATTCTTGCAAAAATTCCGCGTGAGGTATCAAAAACCCGGGACATTACCGGTGGCTTGCCCCGCGTCGCCGAATTGTTCGAGGCTCGTCGCCCCAAGGGAATGGCGGTTATCGCTAAAATCAGCGGTACAGTAGCATTCGGGGTGGCCTCAAAAGGTTACCAAAAGGTACTTATTGCCAACACGGAAGGTAAAAAAACAATCGAGGAAGAATACGCGATCCCCTACGGAAAACATCTTAATGTCCACGAGGGAGACTTTGTGAGGGCTGGTGATGCCCTGACCGACGGTCCGGTTGATCCTCATGACATTCTGGAAGTCCAGGGTGACGCGGCGGTTCAGGAATATCTCCTTAGCAAGGTTCAGGAAGTCTACCGTCTCCAGGGTGTCAAAATTAACGACAAGCATATTGAGGTCATTATTCGTCAAATGATGAGGAAAATCGTGGTTCGTGACCCCGGGGATACGGAATTCCTTCCCAACCAACAGGTCGATAAAGGGAAATTTAAAAAAGAAAATGAGCGGGTTCAGGAAAAGGATGGGAAACCAGCCAATGCAAGACCGGTTCTATTGGGCATCACCAAGGCTTCCTTGGGAACTGAAAGTTTCATTTCCGCGGCCAGCTTCCAGGAAACAACAAAGGTCCTTACCGAAGCGGCTGTTTCGGGAAAAATTGATGAATTGCGCGGCTTGAAAGAAAACGTAATTATGGGTCATTTGATCCCCGCGGGTACCGGAAGTTCCTTCTATCGGGGTGTTAAGATCAAGGTGGATGAACCAGAAGAAGAGCTTCCAGAAGGTATTGCGGCCCCCCCATCGGTTGACTCAGAAGACCTGGATTTAAAGGCGGAAGAGGGGATTTCAGCCAAAAAAAGCCTTGACCAGGCCTAGGGGGTTTGGTAGCCTACCCCTCCGCGTTTGAGCCGGTTTGATGGTAAAAGCGTTTAAAAATCCTCCTTTTTGGGGGGAAAACCCATGAGGGTTTCCTTTCAAAATGGTGAGCAACAGGAGGGATTTGCGTGATGATTCCCCCTTGGACCTAACCGGTCTGGGGTTTGGTACGGAATACTCATTTGGCAAAGGCGGAGCTCACTGTCTTTGCCTTTTTTATTTTACGCGAGTTTCATTGGAGGAAAATTTGCCGACGTTGAATCAATTGGTCCGATTGGGCCGCGATAAAAGCAAACGTAAAACAAAGTCACCGGCGCTAAAGGCCTGTCCGCAAAAGCGAGGCGTGTGCGTGAAGGTGGCGACGATGACCCCCAAAAAGCCGAACTCGGCTCTTCGTAAAATCGCACGTGTTCGCCTGACCAATGGCATGGAAGTGACCTGCTACATCCCGGGGGTTGGACATAACCTTCAGGAGCACTCCATTGTTTTGATTCGCGGAGGCCGCGTGAAGGATCTTCCGGGAGTGCGTTACCACATTATCCGTGGCGCTTTGGACGCCGCTGGTGTTGCTGATCGTAAACAAGGACGTTCCAAGTATGGAATGAAGCGGCCTAAAAAAGAAGTGGCCGCGAAAGCTAAGGAGTAAGGCATGCCCCGTCGTAAAGTCGCCGCGAAAAGAGAAATCCTTTCTGATTCGCGTTATAACAATAAACTTGTCGCGAAATTCATTAATTGCATGATGTATGACGGACAAAAAATGGTCGCAACCCGGAGTTTCTACGATGCGCTTGATGTTTTGGGTGAGAAGCACGGCGAAGGCGCTTTAAATGTGTTTAAAACCGCGATCGATAATGTGAAACCCGTTTTGGAAGTGAAATCACGCCGTGTCGGCGGCGCCACCTACCAAGTGCCGGTTGAGGTTCGACCCGAGCGTCGTGTTTCTCTTGCCATTCGCTGGATTCTCAAGGCGACAAGAGCCAGAAAAGAAAAAACCGTGGCTGAAAAATTAGCCGCCGAATTAACTGACGCTTTTAAAAACCAGGGAACGGCAATCAAGAAAAAAGAAGACACCCACAAGATGGCGGAAGCTAACCAAGCTTTTGCCCACTACCGCTGGTAATCGAGGATTTAAATTGGCAACACGACAAATTCCCTTATCTCGAACCAGGAATATCGGCATCATGGCCCACATTGATGCGGGAAAGACCACGCTTACCGAACGCATCCTTTTTTATACCGGCCGGACGCATAAAATCGGGGAAGTGCATGATGGGGCCGCGACCATGGATTGGATGCCTCAAGAACAAGAACGCGGAATCACCATCACTTCGGCCGCCACGACCTGCTTCTGGAAGGACCACCGAATTAATATTATTGATACACCCGGACATGTGGATTTTACGATAGAGGTTGAGCGTTCCCTTCGGGTTTTGGATGGAGCGATCGGTGTTTTCGGGGCTGTTGAGGGCGTGGAACCCCAATCGGAAACGGTTTGGCGGCAAGCGACAAATTATGGTGTTCCCCGTATTGCCTTTGTAAATAAAATGGATCGCGTTGGATCTGATTTTTTTGCCGCCATTGATCAAATGCGAACTCGCTTAAACGCTAACGCTCACGCTGTCGTGTTGCCTGTGGGGTTTGAGGAAAAGTTCGAGGGAATTATCCATTTGGTGGAGATGAAGCGTTATCGTTGGCTTGATGATTCGCTGGGAGCTAAGTTTGAAATAGAGGAAATTCCAGCCGACATGAAAGAAATGGCTGAAAAGTACCATAAGGAATTAGTGGAATCCGTCGCTGAATTTGACGACGTGGTTATGCAAAAATACCTGGATGGAAAAGAAATAACCGTTGAAGAGCTACACAGCTGTATTCGAAAAGGAACCCTTTCCAATAAATTCAACCCTGTTTTTTGTGGATCCGCTTTTAAAAACAAGGGGATTCAACCCTTGTTGGATGCCGTTTTAGCCTATCTTCCTTCTCCTGTTGATATTCCTCCCGTGAAGGGCCATAACGCCGACACCAACGAAGAAGAAAGCCGCGAAGCTAAGGATGATGCTCCTTTCTCGGCCTTAGCCTTTAAAATTATGACGGATCCCCATGTTGGAAAATTGGTTTATTTCCGGGTTTATTCGGGCACTCTTTCCATCGGCTCCTATGTTTATAACTCAACCAAAGGGAATCGGGAACGCATTGGCCGTCTTTTGCAGATGCACGCGAACAAACGAGAAGAAATCAAGGAAGTTCACGCCGGCGATATCGCCGCAACCGTTGGCATCAAGACCATTACCACCGGGGACACCTTGTGTCTGGAAGAAAAACCAATCATTCTTGAAAAGATGGTTTTCCCTGAACCGGTTATTTCGGTCGCTATTGAACCCAAGACGAAGGTTGACCAGGAAAAAATGGGTATGGCCCTGGGAAAATTGGCTGAAGAAGATCCTTCCTTCCGGGTTAAGGGCGACGAAGAAACCGGCCAGACCATCATTTCAGGTATGGGTGAATTGCACCTTGAAATTATCGTAGATCGAATGATGCGGGAATTTAATGTTCAGGCGAATGTGGGCAAGCCACAGGTTGCTTATCGTGAAACGATTCGTAAAAGCGTTGAGGCGGAAGGGAAATATATCCGCCAGACCGGCGGCCGAGGCCAGTATGGCCATGTTTATATCACCATGGAGCCGCAGGCTCCGGGAAAAGGGATCGAATTTGTTGACGGTATTAAGGGCGGAACAGTTCCTCGTGAATACATTCCCGCGGTTGAAAAGGGAATTCTTGAAGCCAAGGATACCGGGGTTTTGGCCGGTTATCCCGTGGTTGATTTTAAAGTGACCCTAACTGATGGTTCCTATCATGATGTCGATTCGAATGAAATGGCCTTTAAGATCGCCGCCTCTATGGCTTTTAAAGATGCTATGCGAAGCGCGGAGCCGATTATCCTTGAGCCCGTGATGGATGTTGAAGTGGTTACCCCTGAGGATTTTATGGGTCCCGTAATGGGTGATTTGCAGTCCAAGCGTGGAAAAATTGAGGGAATGGAATTGCGGGGCGCAGCCCAGATTATTCGTTCAAAAGTTCCTCTTTCGGAAATGTTTGGCTACTCAACGAACCTAAGATCCATGACTCAGGGCCGGGCTAATTACACCATGCAGTTCGCTCATTATGAGGAAACACCCAAGTCGATTCAGCAGGAAATTATCGCAAAAGTTAAAGGCTAAAAATCATCGCTCTTAATCGAGCGTAAGAGGAGGCGTGTCGATGGCAAAAGAGAAATTCGTGAGAAACAAGACCCACGTGAATATTGGAACGATCGGACACGTCGATCATGGAAAAACGACCTTGACGGCGGCCATCACGACCGTTTTGGCGAAGAAGGGCTTGGCGACGGCGAAGGGATACGCGGATATCGATAACGCCCCTGAGGAGCGCGAGCGCGGTGTGACGATCAATACTTCCCACGTTGAATACGCGACGGACAAGCGTCATTACGCGCACGTGGACTGCCCCGGCCACGCGGACTATATCAAGAACATGGTGACGGGAGCCGCCCAGATGGATGGAGCGATTTTGGTGGTCTCGGCCGCGGACGGCCCGATGCCCCAGACCCGGGAACATATTCTTTTGGCCCGCCAGGTCGGGGTGCCTTATATCGTGGTTTTCCTGAACAAGTGCGACATGGTGGATGATAAGGAATTGCTGGAACTGGTTGAGGTTGAGGTCCGCGACCTCCTGACGAAATACGGATTCCCCGGGGACAAGACGCCGGTTGTGAAGGGTTCGGCGACGAAGGCTTTGGAAGGCGACTCAAGCGAAATCGGCGAATCGGCCATCCTGAAGCTGATGGAGGCGGTTGACTCCTATATTCCGGACCCGAAGAGGGATGTGGACAAGGACTTCCTGATGGCGGTCGAGGACGTGTTTTTGATCACCGGCCGGGGAACGGTTGCCACGGGCCGCGTGGAGCGCGGACGGGTAAAGGTGGGAGATACGGTTGAAATCGTCGGAATCAAGCCTACCCGTGAGACGGTAGTGACGGGTGTGGAAATGTTCCGTAAATTGCTGGATGACGCCCAGGCGGGAGACAACATTGGAGCCCTGTTGAGAGGCGTGGACAAGAAGGACATCGAACGCGGCCAGGTTTTGGCAAAACCCAAGAGCATCACGCCGCACAAGAAGTTCAAGGCGGAAGTGTACGTGTTGACGAAGGAGGAAGGGGGACGGCACACGCCGTTCTTCAACGGTTACAAGCCGCAGTTCTTCTTCCGCACGACGGACGTGACGGGGTCGGTGAATCTGCCGGCGGGAGTTGAGATGTGCATGCCGGGGGACAACATCACGATGGATATCGAGTTGATTGTGCCTGTGGCGATGGAAAAAGAGCTGAGGTTCGCGATTCGCGAGGGCGGCCACACGGTCGGCGCCGGAGTCGTTACACAGATAGTCGAATAAAGAAAAGGCGAGGAAAGAATGGCCACGGCCACGAGTCAAAAAATAAGAATTAAATTGAAGGCCTACGATCATCGGCTTTTGGATCGATCAACGGTTGAAATAATTGAAACGGTCAGAAGGACTGGGGCGGTGGTTTTGGGTCCCGTTCCACTTCCGACAGAAATTGTACGATATACCGTTTTGAGAAGTCCCCATGTTGATAAAAAATCTCGGGAACAATTTGAAATACGCACCCACAAACGTCTTGTGGATATTGTGAATCCGAACCAAAGAACGATTGATTCTCTAATGAAACTCGACCTTCCCGCTGGTGTGGATGTCGAGATCAAGCTGTAAGGGTGAATGAAATGAGTGACAACGTGCAAACATTACTTGGGAAAAAAGTTGGTCAAACGACCTATTTTGAGGATAACGGCAAGGCGACCCATGTGACCGTCCTTGAAATAGGGCCTTGTGTGGTTATTCAAAAGAAAACGATTGAAAAAGAAGGTTACAACGCGCTTCAGATAGGTTTTTCTGAAAAAAAAGAAAAACACACAACCAAGGCCCTTCAGGGCCATTTCAAGAAATCGGGAGCTACGCCCAAGAGGATTTTGAAAGAAGTTCGTGTTGAGGACGCTTCGCCCTTCCAGGTGGGACAGACCTTGACAGTGGAAAATCTAAAAAATGTTATCTGGGTTGATGTTACCGGAGTCACAAAGGGGAAGGGTTTTCAAGGCGGGGTTCGCCGCCATGGCTTTAAGGGCGGTCGGAACTCGCACGGAAGCATGTTTCACCGCGCTCCGGGTGGTATTGGCGCGTCTTCGGATCCTTCTCGAGTTTTCCCGGGAAGCCGTATGCCGGGTCATATGGGAACGGATAAAAATACGGTTCTTAATTTGAAAGTCGTGAAAATTGACGCAGATAACCACTTGTTGTTTATCAGGGGAGCGGTTCCCGGAGCTGATGGCGGGATCGTAACCGTTAGACCCAGCGTTAAAAAGTAAAGGTGACATTTCATGCCTAAAGCAAATGCTTTTAATTTAACTGGCCAATCCACCGGACAGGTGGACTTGCCTGAGATTTTGTTCGGCCTCAAACCCCGTACTCACCATATTTGGAGAAGTGTGACGACTCATTTATCCAATCAAAGATTGGGAACGGTTAAAACAAAACGAAAGGGTGAAGTTTCTGGCGGCGGAAAAAAACCCTTTAAACAAAAAGGAACTGGAAACGCCCGTCAAGGGTCCTCGCGAGCTGTCCAATTTGTGGGAGGCGGTATCGCTCATGGACCGAAACCCCGTGACTACTCATTGGAGTTGCCCAAAAAAATGCGTCAACAAGCGTTGGCTGAATCCTTATCGGACAAGGCGCTTCGGGGAAAAATCATGGTGATTGAAAGCCTAAAATTTGACGCCCCGAAAACAAAACAAGCGGTAGTGTTGTTGAAAAGTTTGGGCGTGAATGATCAAAAGTGTTTAATTGTCATTGATCAAATGAACGCCGCGACCACGAAAAGTTTTCGTAATATTCCGAAGACCACGATTTTGTCCCGGTCAAACTTAAATACCTACGAAGTCATGAATCACGAGGTGGTGGTTTTAACCCAAAACACCTTAAAGGAATTAACCGAGGCCAAGGCAAAAAGGTCTTCGCGTAAGGAGAAGGGTTCGTGAAAAAGATACAGGATGTTATTGTTCGGCCGCTGGTGACCGAAAGAAGCACCCTTTTAAAAGAAAAGGGAAAATATTCTTTTGAAGTTCACTCGAATGCCACCAAGCAGGAGATAAAAAACGCGGTTGAATTGATTTTTAAAAAAGAAAAGGTGAAGGTGATGAAGGTGAATACCGCCAACGTTCCCGCGAAAATCAGGCGATTTGGCCAGAATATGTCCAAGGCTTACCGGTGGAAACGCGCGATTGTGACCTTGAAACCGGGACAAAAAATAGAATTTTTTGAAGGGGCCTAAACCATATGCCAATTAAGCAATACAAACCAACCTCAGCCGGACGCCGCGCAATGACGGCGATTACGGGGGAAAACCTAACCAAAAAAGCACCGGAAAAATCCTTGATGGTACCCATTAAGGGTACCGGCGGCAGAAACATGTACGGTCGGATCACCAGCCGCCATCGTGGTGCCGGTCATAAACGTCAATATCGTTTGATTGATTTTAACCGCACCAAGGCGGGGATGACGGCAAAGGTCGTTTCGTTGGAATATGACCCGAACCGTACCTCCCGAATCGCGTTGTTGCAGTACTTAGACGGTGTGAAGACCTATATCTTGGCTCCAGAGGGTTTGCAGCTTGGCGATCAGGTTTTGTCAGGCAATGGGGCGGATGTGAAGCCGGGACACACGATGAAAATGAAGGATATTCCCTTGGGTTCGATGATTCACAACATTGAAATTAGGCCCGGAAAAGGTGGCCAATTGGTCCGTTCTGCCGGCGCCGTTGCCCAATTGATGGCCCGTGATGGGGACTACTCAACGATCAAGCTTCCTTCCGGTGAAATGCGGAAAATTCATATTGAATGCATGGCTTCCATCGGCCAGGTTGGCAATTTGGAGCATAACAACGTGAGTATCGGAAAAGCGGGGCGGATGAGGTGGATGGGTGAACGTCCACAATCCCGTGGTGTTGTTACGAGACCGGGCGACGGTCATCCCATGGGTGGAGGAGAAGGAAAAAGTTCGGGTGGGCGCCATCCGACGACACCCTGGGGAAAACCGACCAAGGGTTATAAAACCAGGCAGAATAAACTCACCGATAAATACATTGTTAAACGCCGTAAATAATTAAAGAGGTTTAAAAATGGGAAGATCCTTAAAAAAAGGTCCGTACGTTGATACAAAGCTCATCAAACTGGTTCAAAAGATGAACAGGGCGAATGACAAAAAAGTTATTAAAACTTACGTCCGTCGCTGTACTGTCCACCCGGAAATGGTGGGCCATACGTTCGCGATTCACAATGGAAAAAAATTCATACCGGTTTTTATAACCGAAAACATGGTTGGTCATAAGCTGGGTGAGTTTTCGCCCACTCGAACCTTTAAGGCCCATGGCGCGGCAAGGACTGAAAAAGCGGTAGCTTTAAAGTAAACCCGGTTAGGGAATGAGGATTAAAAATGGAAGCACATTCGATTTCAAATTTTACAAGCCTGACACCCCGGAAAGCCCGGCAGGTGGTTGAGTTGATAAAGAAAAAGCCGGTCTCGGAGGCTTTGAATATTTTGGCTTTTACCAAAAAAAGAGCCGCTGGTGAATTGGCTAAAATTTTGAAGTCCGCCGTGTCAAACGCGGGCCAAAATGCCCGTGTCGATATTGACAAACTTGTCATTAAGTCCATCCAGGTGGATGGAGGGCCAATGAAAAGAAATACGCGCCGGTTTATTCCGCGCGCTATGGGTCGGGCAAGCGCGATTCATCACCGCACCAGCCATATCAAAATTGTAGTTTCGGATGGAATGAAAAATTAGCTAAGGATTTTTGGGAGGAACTTTTGGGACAGAAAATTAATCCAGTCGGCATCAGAATCGGCATCACCCGGGATTGGGACTCCATTTGGTTTATTGCCAAACAAAGGAATTACACCCAGACACTTTTGCAGGATGTTGAAATCAGGAAATTCGTGAAATTAAAATTAAAGCACGCTGGCGTCGCAAAAGTGGTTTTGAAAAGAAAAGGAGAAACCGTTGATGTTGATATTTTCGCCTCTCGTCCCGGTATTGTCATCGGTAAAAAAGGGTCTGAAGTTGACAAGCTCAAAGAGGAGTTGAAAACCCTTACCAAAAAGGACATCCGAATCAACATAAACGAGGAAAAACATCCCGAAACCAACGCCCAATTGATTGCCGAGGGTGTCTGCGGACAACTTGAAAAACGCGTTGCCTTTCGCCGTGCCATGAAAAAAGCGATTCAAAGCTCGCTGGATGGCGGCGCGAAAGGAATCAAGATCATGTGTTCCGGCCGGTTGGCCGGCTCCGAAATCGCCCGAACCGAATGGTACCGTGAAGGCCGGGTTCCGCTCCATACACTGCGGGCGGATATTGATTATGGTTTTGCCGAAGCCAGCACCACCTATGGAAAGATCGGTGTTAAGTGCTGGGTTTTCAAACGTGAAATTTTCGGCTCCAAGGATAAACAGCAGGATGAAGTCGTTGTCGCAAAGCCGAAGTCCGCGCCCCGGGAAAGAAAAATTAACGAGAAGCCGACGCCGTCTAAAGCCAATTAAGGAATAAGCCATGTTAATGCCAAAACGAGTCAAATATCGAAAAACCATGAAGGGCCGCATGAGGGGTCATTCGAAAAACGGGGCCAGTTTTGCCTTCGGTGAATACGCCTTGAAATCCCAGGATGCCGGGTATGTCACCGATCGGCAAATTGAAGCGGCTCGTGTCGCGATTAACCGTCATATGAAAAGGGTTGGGAAGCTTTGGGTGAGAATTTTTCCCGACAAACCGATCACGAGGAAGCCCGCTGAGGTTCGAATGGGCGGAGGTAAGGGGGCCCCTGATCATTGGGCGGCCGTGGTAAAGCCCGGAAGAATTCTTTTTGAGTTGAGCGGTTGCCCTGTGGATGTGGCTCAGGAAGCCTTTCGCTTGGCGTCCCACAAGCTTCCAGTAAAAACAAAATATCTTTCACGCGCTGAATTGGGAGGCATCTCATGAAGTCCAAAGAAGTCCGTGACCTGAGCATCGAGCAATTAAAACAACATTTGATTTCCAAGGAAGAGGAGCTTTTCAACCTTAAAATCCAATTAACAACGAAGCAATTGGAAAACCCGATGAAAATTCGGGAGGCCAGGCGTCACGTGGCCCGTTTGAAGACGATTCTTAGAGAAAAGGAAAAAGGCCCAAGGGCCTCATAAGGAAAAATTATGACCACGGAAAATAAAAGACCCGACTCCAGGGTGAAAACAGCTGTTGTTTTGAGCCGGAAAATGGATAAGACGGCGGTGGTTTCCATCGAAAGATTGGTAAAACACCCCCTCTACCAAAAGCTGGTTCGCAAACGCAGCAAGTTCAAAATTCATGATCCCAAAAATGAAACCAAAAAAGGGGATGTGGTTTTGATCTCGGAGAGCCGTCCCATAAGCGCCGATAAACATTGGAGGTTGGTTAAGATTCTAAAAAAGGCCGTTCAGTTTGAGGAGGCCAAATTATGATCATGCCTCAAACGATGCTCAATGTGGCTGACAATAGCGGCGCCACACGCATTATGTGTATCCATGTTTTGGGTGGGACCCGCCGTAGATACGCGGGGATCGGGGACATCATTGTGGCGGCTGTGAAGGAAGCCATTCCAGGTGCCGGGGTTAAAAAAAGTGAAGTGGTCAAGGCGGTCGTGGTCCGTCAGCGAAGGGTGTTTTCACGGCCGGATGGTTCCAATATCCGTTTTGACGAAAATGCGGCTGTTATTATTAACGACCAAATGGCTCCAAGGGGAACCCGAATTTTCGGGCCTGTTACCCGTGAGTTGAGAGAGAAAAATTTTATGAAAATTATTTCACTGGCCCCGGAGGTTTTGTAAACCATGCATGTTCATCGTGAAGATACCGTTTTGGTTTTGACGGGCAAGGATCGCGGAAAAAAAGGCCGTGTCATTCGTCTTTTTCCGAAGACTGAAAGGGCGCTGGTTGAAAAAATCAATATGGTAAAGCGCCATACCCGACCAAGCCAGCAGCTTCCCCAGGGCGGCATAATGGAAAAAGAAGCTTCCGTCCATCTTTCGAATTTACAGGTTGTTTGCTCGAAGTGCGGAAAAGCCACCCGCGTTGCTTACAAGGCTTTGGCTGGGGGTCAAAAAGCCCGAACCTGCAAAAAGTGCGGCGAAATTCTGGATAAGGAAAAGTAAGATGACGACGACCATTTTGAAAGAAAAGTACTCAAAGGAAATTGTGCCTTCCTTGATGAAAAAGTTCGGGATTAAAAACATCATGCAAGTCCCGAAGGTCCAAAAAATTGTGATTAACGTTTGCGTGGGCAAGGCCGCTTCGGAAAACAATATTAAATTGTTGGATATCGCCGCGGAAGAGTTGGGGTTAATTAGCGGTCAGAAACCCGCCATTACCCGGTCCAAGAAGGCCATTTCCAACTTCAAGCTTCGGGCGGATCAGCCGCTTGGCGCGAAAGTGACCCTTCGGGGGGACAAAATGTTTCAATTCATGGAGAGGCTTTTCATGGTGGCTTTTCCCCGAATCAGGGATTTTCGCGGGGTTCCCACAAGGTCCTTCGATGGAAGAGGAAACTACACTCTGGGTTTAAAGGAACAGATTATTTTCCCGGAAATTAATTTTGAAAGCGTACAGTCGCTTCATGGGATGGATATCACATTCGCAACCACCGCGAACAATGATGAGCAGGCCAAGGAATTATTGAAACTGCTTGGGATGCCTTTTAGAAACAACTAGGAGATTCGATGGCAAAGAAATGCTTAATCAACAAGCAGATGAAGAAGCCAAAATTCAAGGTCCGTGCCTATAACCGTTGCAAGTTATGTGGCCGTTCAAGGGGTTTTTTGAGGCGTTTTGGCATGTGCCGTATTTGTTTTAGGGGTCTCGCCGGCGAGGGAAAAGTTCCCGGCGTGGTCAAAGCAAGCTGGTAAGTCTTAAGGAGAAATAATTTATGTCCATGATGGACCCGATTGCCGACATGTTAACCAGGATTCGCAATGCGAATCATGTCTATAAGGAAAAGGTGGATGTTCCATTCTCGAAATTAAAGTTGGAAATAGCCCGCATCCTTTCCGAGGAAGGTTTTATCCGTAATTATAAGGTGGTTGATGAAAAGGGCCGCCCGACCTGGATCCGTGTTTCCCTGAAATACGGGGACAAGCGGGAAAGAGTAATTACCACCATAAACCGTGTCAGCCGGTCTGGACGACGTGTTTATTCAGGGAAGACCCGGGTTCCCAAAGTGATTGGCGGTTTGGGAATAGCGATTCTTTCGACCTCCAAAGGGGTTTTGACTGATCAACAGGCGCGCCAACAGGGTGTTGGCGGCGAAGTTCTTTGTTTGGTTCATTAAAAGGCTGATTAATTAAGGGAGATGTCATGGCGCGAATTGCCAAGAAACCAATCGAGTTACCACAAGGTGTGAGGATCAAAACCGAGGGGGCGCGGGTAACCGTGGAAGGTCCCAAGGGTTCCTTGAATTTTGAATTGATGGCGGGAATCAAGGTTGAAATAAAGGACAAAAGCCTTTTGGTGGTTCCTGTGGTGGACGCTGATGTTGACGCCAAAAAACAAAACGCCAATCACGGTTTAATGAATGCTCTTGTTAAAAACATGGTCCAGGGAGTGACAGCTGGTTTTGAGAAAAAACTGGAAATTCAGGGTGTCGGTTACCGCGCGGCCGTCGAAAAGGGAAAACTCAGCATGACCCTGGGGTTCAGCCATCCCATTGTTTTGGATTTACCCAAGGGTGTAACCATTGATATTGAGAAACAAACCCTTTTGACCGTTAAGGGAATCGATAAGTATTTAGTGGGAGAGACCGCCGCGAAAATCCGGCGCGTCAAACCTCCTGAAGTTTATAAGGGAACCGGAATCAGATATTTTGGCGAATATGTCCGGAAAAAGGTCGGGAAAACCGGCGCCACCGGTAAAGCCGGCGGAGCCAAATAAGAAATCATTAGGAGTCTTTAAATGCAGCTGCAACTTCAAAATTTTAAAAGAAAACACCGTCACGCCCGAATTCGCAAAAAGGTTACAGGTACCGCGGTAAGACCCCGCTTGGTGGTTCATCGCGGAACAAAGAATATTACCGCCCAAATCGTTGACGACTCAAAAGGGGTTACCATCGCCGCGGCGGCGAGTTTCGACCAAAACCTTCGGGGAAAACTTAAATACGGGGGAAATGTCGACGCGGCAAAGGTCGTGGGGGAACAAATCGCAAAATTGGCGAAGGCTAAATCAGTAACCCAGGTTGTGTTCGACCGGGGTGGTTACATTTATCACGGGCGAGTGAAGGCCCTTGCGGATGCGGCCCGTCAAAACGGGTTGCAATTTTAAAGTTAAGGAAAATTATGGCGAGACTTGACGCTTCTAAATTTGATCTAAAAGAAAAAGTGGTTCAAATCAACCGGGTGGCCAAGGTGGTTAAAGGCGGCCGGCGGTTCAGCTTTTCCGTTTTGGTGGTTGTGGGTGATGGCCATGGACATGTTGGTATTGGGACGGGCAAGGCCAGTGAAGTTCCTGATGCCATCAAAAAGGCCGTGGAAGACGCCAAGAAAAATCTGATCGGGGTTCCTTTAAAAGGCACCTCTCTATACCACGAAATTGTTGGTGTTTTTAAGGCCTCAAGAGTCATGTTAAAACCAGCCGCGCCAGGAACGGGAATCATCGCCGGTGGTGGGGTAAGAGCCGTATGTGAGTTGGCTGGGATCCACGATATTTTGACCAAATCGATCCGCTCAGACAACACGTTCAATGTGGTCCAGGCCACCTTGAAGGGTTTGCGCGAAATTCGTTCCCCGGAGGTTGTCGCGGCTTTGAGGGGCAAATCGGTAGAAAGTTTCATGGGAGCCGCTAAGTCATGAGCGAATTAAAAATCCAACTAGTGAAAAGTTTGAATGGCCGTTTACCCAAACATGTCAAGATTGCCGAAGCTTTGGGTTTGAGAAAGATCCGCCAAATTGTGGTTAAGCCGGACACACCCGTCGTTCGGGGAATGATCTCAAAAATCGGTTATTTAATCGAAATAAAGAACAAGGGTTAATCCATGAAAATTTCTGATTTGAAGCCGGCCAAAGGCGCTGTAAAGCGCCGGAAAATTGTTGGAAAAGGTCCCGGATCGGGCCATGGTAAAACCTCAACCCGTGGAAACAAGGGTCAAAATTCCCGTACCGGCGGCGGGGTTCGCCAGGGTTTTGAAGGCGGTCAAACGCCCTTGTACCGAAAAATCCCGATTCGCGGTTTTAAAAGCATCGATAAGACCCTATTTGACGTGGTGAATGTTGACCAACTCTCAAACTTTGAGAATGGCTCAATTGTTACCCCTGCCGAACTCAAGAAAAAGGGTTTTGTGGGAGGCGGCGACCCGGTGAAGGTTTTGGGAAACGGGGAGTTGAAAAATAAATTAACTGTCAAGGCCCACGCTTTTAGCGCTTCAGCCGTGGAAAAAATCAAGGCCGCTGGCGGAACCACGGAGGTTCTTTAAGTGTTTTCGGCTTTTACCAATATCTTCAGGGTGCCGGAACTTAAAAGCCGAGTTCTTTTTACTTTTGGTGTTCTTTTGGTTTATCGAATCGGTATCCACATTCCCATTCCGGGTGTCAATTTAAGTGTTTTAGAGGATCTTTTTCAAAAACAAACCAGCGGGGTTTTGGGTTTTCTAAACCTTTTTTCCGGCGGGGCCCTCAAACAATCCTCCATTTTCGCCCTTGGCGTCATGCCGTACATCAGCATGTCCATTATTCTTCAATTATTGACCGCTGTTATTCCCACCCTTGAAAAATTGTCCAAAGAAGGGGAAATGGGAAGACGGAAAATTACCCAATATACCCGTATCGGAACGGTTGCCCTTTGTATTATCCAGGGAACGGGCACTACTTACCTGCTTCGCTCCTTTGGTGAAAACGCGATTTACCACTGGGATTTGGGATTCAAAATCATGACCGTTTTGGCGTTAACTACGGGAACCATATTTATCATGTGGTTGGGCGAACAAATAACCGAATACGGAATTGGAAATGGTATGTCCGTTATTATTTTTGCCGGCATCGTTGCGGGATTGCCCGGCCAATTGGTCGCGACCTATCGAATGGTTCGCATCAATGAAATCAATCTTTTTTCCATTATCGCCTTTGCGGCCTTTACCCTCCTCACCATTGCTTTTATCGTGGTTTTGCAACAAGGTGCTCGAAAAATCCCGGTTCAATACGCCACGAGGGTGGTGGGGCGCCAGGTATTCAAAGGGCAATCTACTGTTCTTCCTCTAAAAGTGGATTATTCGGGCGTCATCGCCGTCATTTTCGCCTCCTCCATTTTAATTTTTCCAGCGCAAATCGCGAAATATGTTGAATCGATTCTTTCGGAAAAGGGTCTGGAAGAAAGCTGGTTTTACGGCCTTATGGATCTCATTACCAGGAATTTTTCACCAGGCGCGGCTTTTTATTATGGTTGTTATTCGCTTTTAATTGTTTTCTTTTGTTATTTTTATACCGCGATTGCCTTTAATCCCACCGATTTGTCCGAAAACATGAAAAAGTACGGTGGTTTTATTCCAGGGATTCGTCCCGGCCAGCCCACCGCTGAATTTATCGACCGAACCCTTACCCGAATCACTATTTGGGGAGCCCTGGCGGTTTGCGCGGTAGCGGTTTTTCCTGAATTAATCACCAAAAAACTCCACATACCCATTTATTTCGGCGGAACCTCCCTTTTGATTATTGTCGGGGTTGCGTTGGACACCATGAAACAAATTGAATCGCACTTGTTGATGCGACATTATGACGGCTTTATGAAAAAGGGCCGACTAAAAGGACGGAGCGCCTTTTAATGCGAATCATACTTTTGGGTGAACCAGGCGCCGGAAAAGGAACCTATTCGGCGGAATTGGTTAAAAAATATAAAATTCCACAAATTTCCACCGGCGACATGCTTCGAGCCGCCGTCAAGGCGGGAACGCCCCTGGGCAAGCAGGCCCAGGAATTCATGAAAAAAGGGGAATTGGTTCCTGACTCCCTGGTGATTGAGTTGATTCGGGAAAGAATCAAAGAAGGCGACGCTTCCAAAGGCTTTATCCTCGACGGGTTCCCCCGGACTCTTCCCCAGGCCCAAAGTTTGGAAAAAATGCTCCAAAGCATGAATATCCGCCTTTCTGGTGTTTTAAAAATCGAGGTCGCCAAAGCCATTTTGCTGAAACGCTTGACTGGCCGCCGTGTTTGCAAGGGCTGCGGCGCGACCTACAACATTGACACCATGAAACCCCAAAAAGATGGTGTTTGCGACAAGTGCGGAAAAGAACTCATTCAAAGGCCCGATGACAAACCTGAAACCATTGAGAACCGGTTGACGGTTTATCAAAAGGACACGGCTCCTTTGATTGAATTTTATGAAAACAAGGGACTACTCAAGCGGGTTCAATGCGAAGGTGAATATGATGAGGTAATGGCCCGTATTTTCAGCGCCCTGGAAAAGACAGCGAAAGTTTAAGTGATCACGATTAAGTCTGATTCTGAGTTAAAGTTGATGAGGGTGAGCGGAAAAGTTGTCGGTCAGGCCCTGGTGGAACTGCAGAAAAGAATCAAACCGGGCGTAACCACTCTTGAGCTGGACAAGTTCGCGAATGAGTTTTTTAAAAAAAATGATTGTGAACCGGCTTTTTTGGGTTACCACGGTTATCCCTCAACCATTTGCACCTCAGTTAACGCCGAGGTTGTTCACGGAATGCCCGGCAAACGAGTTTTGAATGAGGGTGACATTGTCGGGGTTGATATCGGGGCTTTTTACAAAGGGTATTGCGGTGACTCGGCCAGGACCTTTGCGGTGGGGAAGGTTTCCGCGGAAGTAAAAAAGCTCCTTGAGGTAACCTTCGAGTCCCTGAACAAGGGAATTGACAAATGCCGTCCCGGAAATCGAATTTCCGATATCGGCCACGCGATCCAGGAATATGTTGAGGGTTTTGGTTATTCGGTGGTAAAGGACTATGTTGGGCATGGCATTGGGCAGGCGATGCACGAGGAACCCCAGGTGCCCAATTACGGAAAAACAGGCCAAGGACCCCGAATTATCGAGGGAATGTGCCTTGCCTTGGAGCCGATGGTCAATATAGGGGCGGACGAAGTAAAGGTCTTGGAGGATGGCTGGACAGTGGTGACAAAAGATGGTAAATTCTCAGCCCATTTTGAAGACACCATCGCCATCTTGTCGAGTGGACCGGAAAACTTAACCCGGATTTAATCACAGCCCTTTGAATGGGGTTGGGAGGCGTATGGCAAAGGAAGAAGCGATTTCGGTGGAGGGGACGGTCATTGAGGCCCTTCCTAACGCGAGTTTCAGAGTGGAACTGGAAAACAAGCATGTGGTTTTGGCCCATGTGTCCGGGAAAATGAGGATGAATTTTATCCGAATCCTTCCTGGTGACCGAGTAACCGTGGAACTTTCACCCTATGATTTGAACCGTGGGCGGATAACCTATCGGTTCAAGTAAAACGGTCGAATTTTAAATTTTAGTTTTAAGTGAAGGATTAAATTATGAAGGTTCGGTCGTCAGTAAAACCGATTTGTGACAAATGCAAGGTCATCCGCCGCAAACGGGTGATCCGTATTATTTGTACCAACCCCAAACATAAACAGCGGCAAGGATAAAAGAATGGCTCGAATCGCGGGAATTGATTTACCAAAAGACAAGCGTATTGAAGTGGCGTTGACCTATATTTATGGAATCGGCCAAACCCTGGCGAAAAGAATCCTGGGCAAGGCCAACGTTAACCCGGATATTCGCGTCAAGAACATGAAGGATGACGAAGCCGCGAGGATCCAGGGCGTCATCAACTCGGACAACCTCAAGGTGGAGGGCGATCTTCGCCGCGAGGTTTCCATGAATATCAAGCGTTTGATTGATATCGGAACCTATCGTGGAAGCCGTCATCGCAAGGGTTTACCCGTGCGGGGTCAAAGGACCAAAACCAACTCCCGTACCCGAAAGGGCCCGAAAAAGACTGTCGGAAGCGGTCGTAAAAAGGAAGAATAGTTTATTTTTTGGAAGTTAATCGTTAGGTAATCCTAAGGAGAAAAAGAGTGGCCGAAAAAGAAGAGTCCAAAATCGAAACGAAGGACGAAAAGGCCGCGCCGGCCTCCGCGGCGAAAAAGGGAAAAAAGGCGCCCCGAAACGGGGTCGTCCACATCCAATGCACTTTTAACAACACGCTGGTGACCATTACCGACCCAAAGGGGAATGTGATTACCTGGTCCTCCGCCGGATCGATGAGTTTCAAGGGAAGCCGTAAATCGACCCCCTTCGCCGCACAGGTTGCCGCTGAGGCCGCCGGGAAAAAAGCAATTGATTCAGGAATGAAGTCGGTTGAGGTTTACGTCAAGGGTCCCGGATCGGGCAGGGAAGCCGCCATCCGAGCGATTCAAACCTGCGGCCTCCAAATTTCAATCATTAAAGATGTCACCCCTGTTCCGCATAATGGCTGCCGGCCGCCTAAGCGCCGGCGCGTTTAAAGGAGTTTTTTGATGAGCATCCAGACCGTTTGCCGAATTTGCCGCCGCGAGGGCATGAAACTTTATTTAAAAGGCACCCGTTGCGAAACGGAAAAGTGCGCTTTTGAACGCCGCAGCTACGCCCCGGGGCAGCACGGGCAAAAACGGAGAAAAGACACCGAATACGGCCTGCAGCTTCGTGAGAAACAAAAGGTGAAAAGAATCTACGGGGTATTGGAAAAACAATTCCGCCGCTATTTCTCGATTGCTTCCAGGAAAAAAGGAGTCACGGGCGAGACCCTTCTTCAATTATTGGAGCAAAGGCTTGATAACACCATTTACCGCATGGGCTTCGCTGAATCGCGCCGCCAGGCCCGCCAGATAGTTAGGCACGGCATGGTATTAGTAAACGGCAAGAAGGTAGATATCCCATCCTATACTTTGAAGGCAGGCGACAAAATCTCTGCTTTGGAAAAATTTAAGGAAAACGTGGTTTTGAAGCGTTCTTTGGAAACCCTTCAAAAACGCGGGGTTCCGGAGTGGCTCGAGGTGGACACCACCGCCCTTTCGGGTGTGTTTAAAAAGGTTCCCACAAAGGATGAAATCGCTCTTCCCGTTCAGGAACAGCTTATCGTTGAGTTGTATTCGAAATAAGGATGGGATGGGATTCAGGTCCCTTTTAGCGGGACTAATTTAGCAGGAGGCGTCATGCAAATCGGAAATGTGCAGATCCCAAAGTTCTTGGATTATGAAAAAGATTCCTTAACTCCTACCTATGGAAAGTTTATCGCCGAGCCCTTTGAGAGGGGTTATGGCCAATCCGTCGGAAATTCATTAAGGCGCATTCTTTTATCCTCCATTACTGGTGCCGCGGTAACATCCGTAAAATTTGAGGGAGTTTCCCATGAATATTCCTCGATTTCCGGCGTGGTTGAGGACACAACCGAAATTATTTTGAATTTAAAGGAATTGAAACTGAAGCTGTTCAGTCCTGGAACCAAAACCCTTCGGTTGTCAGTAAAGGGCGAACGGAATGTGGTTGCCGCGGATATTCAAGCCAATGCCGACGTTGAAATTTTAAATCCCCAGCTCAAACTTGCCACCCTGACCGAGGATGACGCGACCTTGGATCTCGAAATTGAGATTGCCGAGGGTCGTGGTTACGCTCCCGCTGAGCGGAACAAACGCGAGGGACAGCCGATCGGGGTTATCCCGATTGATTCCATTTTCACCCCTGTCTCCCAGGTAAAATATTCGGTGGAATCGGCCCGAATCGGGCAAATGACCGATTATGACAAACTCATCATGGAAATTTGGACGGATGGCCGAATTCATCCGGAGGACGCCTTGGCCCACGCCTCGAAAATATTAAGGGATTCCCTCCAGATATTTATAAATTTCGAGGAAGAACCCATTCAACAGGATGATTCTGTCAGCGAAGAGGAAGAGCGCTTGAGGGAGCTTCTGAATGAAAGCGTTGAGGAGTTGGAACTTTCCGTTCGCTCCGCGAATTGCCTCAAAACCGCCAACATCAAGACGATCGGGGATTTGGTGCGGAAAACCGAATCCGACATGTTGAAATACAAGAATTTTGGCCGTAAATCCCTGAACGAAATTAAGGAAATTTTAAGCGGAATGGGCCTGTCTTTCGGAATGGATGTTGATTCCATTCTTGCCAAGGGAAAGTCATCCTCGCCCGCGCGTGTTGAAGCCAGCGTTTAAATCGGATTAGGAGCTATTTATGAGACATCAAGCACATCATGGCCGCCTGGGAGTACAGCCGGCCCACCGCAGGGCAATGATCCGCAATATGGTTACGTCCCTCTTGAAACATGAACGGGTTAAAACCACCAAATCACGCGCGAAGGAAGTCCGCCGGTACGCGGAAAAAATGATCACCATCGCCAAAAAGGAAACCCTCGCTTCCAAAAGACATGTTTTGAGTTTTGTTAGGGAACGGGATGTGGTGAACAAGTTATTTCAGACGATTATTTACCGCTATGCCGAAAGAAAAGGCGGATACACCCGCATTTTGAAATTGGGCAACCGAAAAGGCGACGGCGCGGAAATGGTTTTTCTCGAACTGGTGGATCGGGTCATCCCGGAAACTCCCACCGAGACCAAAACCGAAAAAAAAGAAAAGACCGCGACTCCGGATCAGGCCTCCGCTGAGAACAAGGGCGGTTCCAAGAAAAAACAGAAGGAACCGGTAACCGCCTCTTAACCGGTTTAGGGTTAAAAACTCCCCAATAACAAAGATTAGCCGGTTAATTTTCTTTTGACCTGGTCTTCCTCCATGCGTAGAATACCCCGTACTTTATGAAAACAAACCCTTCAAAAATCCTCGCTGTCCTTTTTTCCAGTGTGTTTCTTTTTTCTGTTTCCGCTGTCTCGGCCCAAAATTCCGATACGGGTTTATCCGGAAGCCTGGAAACCAACCACCAAAACTATTTTTACAAGGATCCGAACAAGGCATTTCTGCTGGCTTTTTTTCCAGGCTTTTTAATCCATGGTTACGGTCATTTTTACGCGGATGACAATTTAATGGGCAATGTTCTTTTGACCGGGGAGGTGTTTTCGGTTCTTTCCATCGGGTTGGGGGCCTTGATTAAATCCGACACAAGGACATTTTCGGGTGGTCTTCTGGGAAATCCATCGGACGCCAATAACACGGGCAATAACCTTTTGTGGGGTGGGGTCATCGCCTTTACCGGTCTTTGGTTTATTGATATGGCGCACGCGCCGACTGCCGCGAAGGATTACAACGACGAACATGGTTTAAAACCGATCGCTTATTTTGACCAGGATCGTCCCACTTTGGCTTTGGCGTACCGTTTCTAGGTTTTAAATTCTTTTACAGGTTTTTCCCTTTCAAAAATGTTTACCGCTGTTTGGGTTGTTAAATGAGAATTTGTTGATTTTCAAAAAAATCCCAAACAGCCCCAGTGCCCCTCAATGACAAAATCCTTAAACGATGTTTTCCTGGTTTTTCTTTTTTTGTTCTCCATTTTCACATCCTGCCACGCTATTTTGAACAAGCGCGATCCCCGGGCCGGGTTCGGCTGGGTCGTCACTTCACTGGTTTTTATTGGTTTTGGCCCATGCCTTTATTGGCTTTTTGGCATCAACCGCATCAGAACTTTCGCCAGAAAAATTTATCATTTGGGCCGTTGGAATCACGAGAAGAAAAGCACCAGCGATAAAAGCTCCTTCAAGCTTTCGGAGGACCATCCGTTTTTTTTAAAGGATTTCAGGGGAATTTTGCATGTGTCCGAGAAGGTTAACCGCCACCCCCTGATGATCGGAAACGCCATCTGGATTCTTCACAACGGCGAGGAGGCCTATCCCGAAATGTTGAGGGGGATTCGGGCGGCGAAAAAATTCATTTATCTTTGCACCTATATTTTTGAGGCGGATAAAACGGGTTTTGAATTCGTCCAGGCACTGGGGGAGGCACAAAAAAGGGGAGTGGAGGTTTTGGTTTTAATCGACGGATTCGGGGACATCTATTCCAAACCCTCGATCCACCATTTTTTAAAGGCAAAGGGAATCCGGGTTGAACGGTTCCTTCCTTTGTCCTTTTCGGTCAACAGCCTCCATTTTAATTTGAGGAACCACCGGAAATTATTGGTCGTCGATGGGCATGTGGGTTTTACGGGGGGAATGAATATCCGGGACCGTCATTTTTTAGGATCGAAAAACAAGAAAACCATTTCCGACATCCATTTCAAAGTGGAAGGACCCGCCGTCCTGGAACTTCAGGAGGTTTTTCTCGAGGACTGGTTTTTTGTCACCCGGGAATCCCTTCCCTGGGAGGCTCATCCCCACGCCCTTTTACCCGGTTATTCGGTCTGCAGGGTGATTTCGGGCGGTCCCAACGAGGATTTTGAAAAAATAAACTGGATTCTTCTCGGGGCCCTGGCCTGGGCTAAAACGAAAATTCAAATCATGACTCCTTATTTTGTGCCGGACCCCTCCATGATTTCCGCCCTTAACACAGCAGCCTTGAGGGGCGTACAGGTGGAGGTTATTCTTCCGGAAAAAAACAATCTTCCGTTTGTTTCCTGGGCCAACCGGGCGCTTTTAAGGGAAATGCTGGAATGCGGCGTCGGGTTTTATTATCAACCTCCCCCCTTTTCGCACAGCAAGTTATTTGTCGTGGATGAATCTTATTCCCTGATCGGGTCCAGTAACTGGGATGATCGAAGCCTTAAACTGAATTTCGAGCTGGATTTGGAGGTTTATGATCCGGCTTTCGCGCAAAAACTCTCGGGCCATTTCAATGAGGTCCTCGGGAAAGCCCGGGAAATTACTCTGGCGGAAATAGTAAAGGATCCTATCAGTGAAAAATTCAGAAATTCACTGGTGAAGCTGTTTTCGCCCTACCTTTAGGAGCCCTTTTTGGCCTTCCGCTGAATCCCGGGGCCCTTCATTGAACCCCCGGACAAATGGCGATAAAATACCTTATCTCAAATTTGGAAAGTCCGGCGGGGAGGCATTTATGACGCGAAAATTGACCACGAAAAAACTTTTATTTACGGGTCTTTTAAGTTGTTTTTGGGTTACCCCTCTTTTGGCTGATTCGTTTCAACCGCCGATTTCCATTCCCGCGGGGATCAGTCCGAGGGGAGTAGGTGTTGGAAATGTTTATGGCCGTGGAACCCACAGCCTGGTTGTCGCCAATTTTGGATCCTCCACTTTTATCGGCCAAACAACGCCGGCTACCCTTTTAAATCCACAGAATTCAACCCTGCAAATATTTTCGCCAAGCCCCGCTGGTTTGATTTTAACCCAAACCATTCAGGCGGCGCCGAGTCCCAGGGGAGTATTTCTGTTTGATTTAAGCGGCAAAGGCCGGCAGGAAATTCTGGTTACAGGTTATGACGCCAATGTTCTCCAGGTTTTCAGCTGGGAAAAGGGCCAGTTTGTAAAAACAGCCGAGGAAACCACGGGCAAAATGCCAGTTGGGGTTACCGCGGGGTTAACCCGCCGCGGGGGAACTCCTTTCGCCGCGGTCGCCAATTATGGATCGAATACCCTTTCGCTTTTTAAGGTTGAGGCGGGGAAATTTCTTCAAAAGTTGGACGTATCCGTTGCGGAGGGACCCGCTCAAATAGCCATCGGCGATATGAACGGGGATGGGATAAACGAAATTGCCGCTGTTTGTTTACCTGCCCATAAAATATTGATCCTTTCAAAGGCACCGGGGTCCAAGGATGATGATCTTTCCTCCTATTCTGTTTCCAAAACCATTAATTTGGGTGATGGAAGTTCGCCCTCGGATTTAAGGGTGGGGGATTTAAATGGGGACGGAAAAGCCGACCTGGTGGCAGCGGACTTCACTAAAAACCTGATATATATCTTCTTCCAAAACAGTGACGGTACTTTGTCCGCGCAGTTTTCATTGTCAACCAGCGGGGAACATCCCAATGGATTGACAGTGGCTGATTTATTCGGCACAGGGGAAAAGGAAATCATTGTCGCCAACCGGGATTCGGATTCGATCGATATTTTCCAGATGAAAAACGGCCAATATCAACTTTCCCAAACCCTGAAGGTCACCGATGAACCCGCGGCTTCCTTTGGGCCGATTGAGATCGGGGTGATCGACGCCAATGGACAAGGAAAATTAAGTCTGGTGGCCAGCCATATGCGTTCTAATTCGCTCAGGGTTTTAAACCAAACGGCAGGGGGAAATTCCTCCGCCATGGTATTCAAGAGCGCGGCGGGGGAAGGGGCCGCCCCTTTTTCTGAAAAAACGACCTTTTGCTACCCCAATCCATCCAAGGACGGGAAAGTCAAATTCACCTTCAGCCTTTTGGCGCCATCGGCGGTTAATATCAGGATTTTTGACGTTAGGGGAGAAGTGGTTTGGTCCCAAAATTTAAGCCCTTCCCAAACCAATTCCGGAATTAATGTCTTGAATTGGGAAGGGGTCAATCAGGCCGGGGAAAGCCTGGCCAGCGGACTTTACCTGTACAGCATAAAGGTCGGGGAAAAGACGGTAACCAAAAAGGTTAACATCATCCATTAAAACCAGGGCTAATTAAAAAGCCTTGGAGGTTTCGGGTGAAATGAAGGGCACCGTGTTGAAAGCCTGGGGCTTGCGCGATGTGTTTTCCATTTGATCTGCCTTGAAAATCTGGTTCGAGTTTTTATGGGATCCCTTGGTCAGGCGGTATCCGGCGGCTTCCAGGGCCTGCTTCCAGCTTCCGAACTCCCTGCGGGCCGCGGAATAAAGCGCCAGCTTGTCACGGTAGGTGGTTAAAAGGTTTTGGGATTCAGCTTTACGGACCGCCTCCAGCACCTGATCCTTGGACCACTTGGTCAGTTTTTTTCGCCGGCGGGCTTTCCCCGCCTCCAGAATCTGGTCATAATCAATTCCCGCAGCCTTTACCGCGTTGGACCAGCTTGAAAAATAACGCCTTGAACAGGCGGCGGTAAAAAGGGGAATGTGGTTTTTGGAGATGTTGCTGGCGGAAATGTCGGCGTTTTGTTTTTTCAATTCTTTGATGGTTTCGACGATTTTTTCCTTTGACCATTTTTGTTTCATAATATTTACTCCTTCGGGAATTTTTTGTGGGTGTGGATGGGCGGTTTGTTAGGTTGTTTTGAATCAAATACTAAGTAAGGTTATGTTATATTATGATATATTATGTTTCAATATGTTTCGTTATTATTTAAATGGCTGTAATTCAAAGCTTTTCAGGGGTTTTTTAAAAAATTGACCTAAAACCCCGCATAATTGGTTTAAGGGTTTTCTTTCCAGGAATGAATTTCACCGGTTTTGATCCGTTCGCCGTACCCAAATAATAGGGGTTTTTGTGGCCAAATTTGCCAAAGACTTTTTGGAAATAACGGTATTTTTGCTCCTTACCACTTTTTTATACTTACTGTTCACCCTTACTCTTCCCCTTTTCAGGGAACCCCATGGCCTGTTGGTTTCAAGCGACTTCCTGGATTTTTCCAGGCTGAAATTCTTTTTTGTTTTTCTTTTTGGTTCCTCGGGCGTCTGTGTGTTGTTGGGAGTCCTTCTGATGGATTTGGCGCCCATCTTTTCCGCCGGGGTCATGGCCAACTTATGGGCCTCCACCTACTTGTTTATTTGGATGGATAGTGTTCTTTTTCTTTTTATCCAAACAAAATCCCCGGTGGTCCCATTCGGGTTTGGAATTGGTCTTTTGTTTATTTATCTTTTTTTCTTCCTCCTGGCGACTTTCGTAATTCCGGGTGACGACGTCCCGCGGATTTTGCCGTGGAAAAATAAATTGGTTTCCGTTTGGCTCTGGGGATGGATGGGGTTTTATCTCGGCCTTTCGGGTTTCCTTGTTTTTTATTCGTTTTTTCACGAAGGATCCCGCCTGCCTCTCGCGGCCGCGTCCGTGTTCCTGTGTTTCCTCAACTACCTGTTGTTTCTTTTCATTAAAAAATCCGAGGGAAAGAACACGGACCTTCTTTCCAGATTAGGCCGGGTGGTTTTTACGGCCTGGGTTTTCGGCTTAATCCTGGTTTGGCTGGGCCGCCAATGGTTGATTTAAAACACGGGAAGGTTTCCCAGGCCGGCGTTATTTTTTTGTATTTGATTTTGCTCGCCTCGAATTTCGCCTTGAGTTATTCGGGGTTTCCGTGGGGTGGCAAGGGGGTAATTTTCTTTTTTGGAATCCTGTTTCCATTTCTCGTTTTTCTTCAATACAACCAGGCCATGGGTGAAAAGGAATTATTGTTTAAGGACCCGGCGGCTCTTTCCCGGCCTTCCTGGGTCCTTTTTGGCCTGGGGACCGCCGCCTTGTTTTTAAGATTTTTTAATTTAACCAGTTTTCATTCGTGGCCCACGGGGGACGAGGGGCTGCACGGATTTTTGTCCATCCCCCTGGTCCAAAAATGGGACTGGCAGTTTTTTTATACCGTCGGCGAGCACCCCCCCCTGTTAATTTGGGTTTTATCTTTTTTTTACAGGTGTTTTGACTCTCCCTTTTTTAACCTTTGGTTTTTCCCGGCTGTTTTCTCGCTTTTGGCCGTGCCGGCGGGTTATTGGGCCTCCCGCCAGTATTTTTCGAAAACCCTTTCCTCCTTTTTCGGGTTGTTGATGGCTTTCAGTTTCTGGCCTCTTTACTTCGGCCGTTTTTGCCACCAGGGTGTTTTTATTCCCCTCTGGGAGCTTTTGGCTTTCCTGTTTCTGGGGTTTTGGGCCAAAAACCGGCATCGAAAATCGGGGGCTGTTTGGGCCGCGGTCCTTGGACTTTGGACGGGGTCGGGGACCCTGACCTTTCCCTCCTGTGTTTTTGTGATCGCCATTATATTTATCACGGTGGGTTTCATCTTTTATCGCCGGGAGAAATCGTCCTTGTTCTTCTTTTTGTGTTTCTTCGCTCTTGGAATAACGCCCTTTGCCCTGGCGGTTTTTCGCGAGGGTTACGGGCATCACCTGTTGGATTCTTCGGGCGCCGCGGGCGGTTTTTTGAACGCCCAACATTGGGTGACACATCTTTCCTATGTCTCCTCCCTTTTTTGGGGCCCGATCGAAGGGGGGGGCTCCTATGGCCCCCTTTGGGGCGGGATGTTAAATCCGGTCCTTTCAAGCTGTTTTTTGCTGGGGTTGGGGGAAATGATTAAAATCAGAAAATCGCCCGCGGCCCGGTGGATTTTATTTTCCTTCGGGGTCTGCCTCCTGCCGGCCCTTCTCGCGGGGGACTATGTTGAGCTGAACCGGGTCATTCAAACCCTTCCCTTTTTATTATTCCTCGCGGCCCTGGGGTTTCTTAAACTTTTTAAGGTTTCAAAAGAAAATAAAATATATTTTTTCCCGGTTCTTCTCATTTTTATGTCCCTGGTTCTAGACGGGGCCCACCTTCAAAAGGCAATGGCTTGCGGAAATGACGCCGCGTTTAAAAACAAGAATGAACAGTTGAAAATTTACGGGGCTTTGAAAAAGGAGGCTGAAATTAAGGGTCCTGGTTTGATTTTTACCGACTTTTTAACCCTCGACCAGGGTCATGTCCTAAACGCCCTTACTTATTCCTTTAACGCAGCGGCAAAATCCTCCCCGAACCAGGAAAAGGCGAAATGGGCTGGTTTGATCACCAACGTTTATTATTTACCTTTTCTTGCCGCCCGTTTTCCCGGGGCCCGCTGGATCTATTTGAAAAACGATTATTTGGATTTAAAGGGAAAATTAGCGGCTGGAATCATTCCCCTCGACAATCAAAATGAGGGGATTTTTAAACACTGGCACGCCGCCCATGATTACTTTCATCGCTTGAACCTTGAGGCGGAAAGGGGTTTTAACGGCAGGGAATATTACCTTAAGGCTGTCCGGGGTCTGGGCGAAGGGGGCCACCTGGTGAAAGGGGACAGGTTCCTGGAAGCGTCCTTTTGGGAATGGAGCTCGCAATATTATTTTGACCCGGAGGCCAAGGGAAACATCCTTGCCCTGGCCGAGGCCATCAAAAAAGGCTATCCCGCGGCCCATTTGTACTACCGACTGGGAACCCTTTTGAAAAACCAAAATCAAACCCTTGAGGCCGAACGAATGATGGGTTTCGCGGAGGCCCAAAGGGCCAAATTTATCCAGCAATGGGGGAGTTTTAATCCGGAATAAAATAAAAAGGACAAAAAATTCACCCTCTTTTTCCCTTGTGAAGACACCCATGGGGTTGATGTTTTGTTTTATTCTTTTCGCGTTATCCTTTGGAATTCTTTCCTACTCCACCGACTCCTATGAAATGAAACTGTGGGTTCTTTTATTGGGGGTTTTTATTCCCTTTATTCTTCTTTCATCGAATTCGAAAGGGGAGGGGGCTGAATCAGGGAATATTCATTCCGAGGAGCTCAAACTAAGGCCGGGTCCGGGTTTTTGGCTTTTAATTTTTGGTGCCGGCGGGTTTTTACGGTTTTTTAAACTTCCCACCTTTAACCCCTGGCCCTCCTCCGATGAGGCCCTGCAGGGTTATTTCGCCATCGATTTGGTGAAAAGCTGGAACTGGAATATTTTTTACACCTCGGGCCAACATCCGCCTCTTTTGATTTGGCTGGAAAGCCTTCTCTTCCGTTTCACCGATCAATCCTTTTTAAACCTCTGGTTTTGGCCCGCGTTGTTTTCTTTTTTTACCCTTCTCATCGGTTATTCGGCCGCCCGAACCTTTTTTTCGAAATCCCTAAGTTTTATTTTTACCCTTCTTCTGGCCTTTTCCTTTTGGCCCCTCCTTTTTGGGCGTTTTGGAGTTCAGGGGACCCTCGTTCCTTTTTTTGAGTTTGTCGGCATTTACCTGCTTGGCCGGTTCCTGAAAACCAAAAACCCATCCGGAAAAAACTCGTTGGGGGTTCTCCTGGGTTTGGTTTTAGGGTTTGGAAGCCTGACCTTTACCGGATGGATTTCGGTGGTGGTGGCGTTCACAGGGATCGTTTTTTACCATTTAATGGGTTCCCCGAAAAAGAATTTTAAATCTTTAACCTTCTTCAGTCTCGCGCTTTTGATTTCCTATTTGCCTTGGGTTTATGGGGTCGTGACCGAGGGTTTTGGAGGGTATCTGGTCGGGGTGTCGATTTTCAGCGGTTTTTTTTCGGGCACGCAGCAAATGTTCACCCTGTTTTCGAACCTCACCAGTTTGTTTTGGGGTTCCCTACAAACGGGAGCGGCTTACGGCCCCACTTGGGGGGGCATTTTAAACCCACTATTGGGGGGTCTTTTTTTAATTGGTTTATCGGTTTTTTATCAGGCGCGCCGCCAGCCTTTTTCGAAAGGTTTGTTTTTCGCTTTCGTTGTTTTTTTGCTTCCTGGATTTTTGGCCGCCGATCATGTGGAAATGTTCCGGATCATTCCCGTCATGCCGATCCTGCTTTTGGCGGCGGCGGTAGGCGCCCAAAAATTGGCTGTGAATTTTACAGGCGGAACCAGGGGGCCTCTTTTGGCGGTTCTGTTTATCCTGTCCTCATCCCTGGATATTTACCACCTTTTACGCCCCCAGCTTGATTTCAACGGCTTCAGGGCCGGTTTCAAAACCCAGGTTGAGGATGAAAGCTTCAAGGCCTTTAAAGAGTTCGAAGCCACCGCCCGGGAAAGGGGGCCTGGAATTATTTTTACCGAATTCCTCCTTCTGCCCCATGGCCACAACCTGAAAGTGGCTTCTTACCCTTTTAACGCCGCGGATAATCCCCGGCTAAATCCAACCAGCTCCCATTGGGCGGGCCTGGTCGTTAACTTAAATTATGTTTCCTTTCTCGCGAAGCGGTTTCCCGAATCGAATTGGAAAAGCCTCGCGGTAGGCCGGCCCGAGGACGGAGGGTTAGCCCTGGGAATCATTCCCCTGACGCCCCAAAACCGTGAATTGTTTTTGGGTTGGATCAAGATCAATGATTATTTACACGCTTTGGGGGTCCGTTCCGAAAACATGATGAACAACCCCAAACTTTATGATTCGGTTTTAACGCGCCTGCCCGGGGGATATGCTTTAATGGGAGGCGATCCTTTTCTTGAATCCCTTTACGGGGAGTGGGCGGCGCAATACCACTATTCAAAAGGTTTGGGCGAGAACACCGCCGCCCTTCAAAGGGCCCTGGCAAAGGGGTATCCAAGCCCCCATCTTTATTTTAAGTTGGGGAATATTTATTATCTCGAAGGGGACATGAAAAACGCCAGGGAGGCCTACCGGAACGCCGTAAAGACCTTGCCCAATTTCACCGCGGCGCAGGCGGTTTTGAATTATATGGACAACCCTCATAAAACAACCGCTAGAGAAACGAACCAGGTTCCCCAACGAGGCCGTCCATGAGTTTTTACACCCTGATTTTCCTGATCGTCATGGTTTTTGTCGTGGGGAGGTGCTGGAGATATTTCCAGGAATTTTCCGAGGATCTAAAGTTTGTGGCCCTGCTGGAGCCCTGGTATTGGTTCGTGTTCATGAACCTTATCCTCAGCGCCGTTTCCATCAATTACGATTATCAATTCGCCCTGATCGGGCTTTTAATCCAGACGGCTTTAAGCGCCTGGTTTTCCATTTCCATCGGGTGGATTATCCAATCCTGTCCCCATAAAACGGGGGTTCTCCACCAAAGTGTTTTCATCAAGGGAAAAGTACTGAAATATTGCTACCGGTGCGGGACACGGATTCCCAAGGACCAGGAAGCTCGACTCATCAAGGACAACTCCTGGCAGAGTTTCCTTTTCCAGATGCCCCCCCACCTGTTTGAGTATGTTGGTTTTTGGGTCGCGCAGGACTTGTTGGTTTTAACCGCCTTGTTTTTTGTCCTGCGTTTTTTCAAAACACCCGATGTCCAGCACGAGGTGGTCATGTGGGCGGTGATCCTGGTAATTTTTGCGCCTCCCGCGGTTTATTCCATCGGCCGGTTCAGGCGGTATCTTTCCGAAACCAAAGGCCTCATTTGGTGGGAGGATCTTAAAAGTTCGGTCCTGTCCTGGGTCGTTGTGGGCCTGACCCTGTGGGTTCTGGTTCATTTTTTTCTATAGGATGGATAGGGTTGCCCTTTTTATTTTTAAGACAACCGATGATTGAAGCGGAGGGGTGACATTGAAGAAGGCAAGTCGTCCGGATGAAAAAACCGCTCAAGTGAAAATCACCCGGCGGATTCAGGAACTGGGGGACTGGAGGGGAAAGACTCTCGCCCATATCCGTCAGCTCATCCTCGCTGCCGCCCCTGGTATTCTTGAGGAGTGGAAATGGGAAAAGCCCAAATCCCCGGGAATTCCCGTTTGGTCCCATGACGGGGGTGTCTGCACGGGGGAATCGTACAAGCAGGTCGTAAAGCTCACCTTCTTCCGCGGGGCCGCCCTTAAGGATCCAAAGAAGCTCTTCAATTCCAGCCTGGAAGGGAACACGAGGCGAGCGATCGACCTCCGCGAAGGGGAAAAGATCAACGAAGCCGCCTTCCAACAGCTTATCCGCGCCGCGGTGGCGGCCAACTCCGAGGCCCTCGCCCAGCGGGCGGCCGGAAAGAAGTAATCCAAGATTTCAGGGGTCCCTTTGGGAGGAGTCCGGGGGTTTTCCTTTGTTAGGTTGACGGGGAAAAGGCCCTTTGATAATGTAATTACACGGTAATTACATTAGTCATTCGAACTAGGCGGCGGCCATGAAAACAAAAGTTAAAAAAACAAATAAGGCCGGCGGTGTTAACCCCCAACGTCATGGAAAGGGCCCGGCAGTTCCCCAAAAAAGAAATGGCGCCGTGGAAGGGGTCTATTCGGGAAAACACACGAAGGCTCATGTGGTGCGAATTGGCAATTCAAAAGGCATCCGGATACCCCAAAACCTCCTGCGTGAAAGCCAGTTGGGATATGAGGTTGATTTGGAGGCCAAGCCGGGCATGTTGATAGTAAGGGCTTCGAAGGGTCCCCGCGCCGGATGGGAAGAGGCCTTTGACCGGATGTCGGCAAACCGGGATGACGAGTTGTTGGACAATGGTGGAGCCGAAACCGATTGGGATCGGAAACATTGGAAATGGTAATTTCCCGGTTTGAGATTTATTGGGTCAGGTTGGATCCGACCGAGGGAAGCGAAATACGCAAAACCCGCCCCTGCCTTGTCCTGTCCCCGGATGTAATGAATCACCGGATAAAAACCGTCATCGTGGCGCCCTTGACCAGCGGTGAACAAAATTATCCAACCCGTGTTTCCGTTCATTTCGACAAGAAACAGGGCCAGGTCGCCCTGGATCAAATTCGGACGGTGGACAAAAAGCGCCTGGGAAGATTGGCAGGAAAGATCGACGCGGGAACAGCCGAAAAGGTTATAAAGGTTCTTTCGGAAATGTTCGCGCCTTGACGCTTTGTTCGTTACTAAACCATGGAGGCATTATGAAACGTTTGATTTTGTCGGCAATCCTGGCGGCCTTTTGGCTTTCGCTCCTGATCCCCCCGGCTTCTTTTGCCGCCGAAAGCTCCCCGGGAAAGTACAAGAATTTCAAGGTGGCGGTTTATATCGTCGTCAATGCCACCAAGAGCTTCGTCGACGAGAAGGTGCTCCAAGCGGAATACGACAAGGTCATGAGCCGGGTCAAGTTCGACAAGGTCTACCTGGAGGTTTACCGGGACAAGAATTTCGCCGACGAAGCCAGCCTCGACAAGATCATCAAGTTCTTCACCGACCGTGGCATCGCGGTTTGCGGGGGAATGACCCTGTCCGCCGGGGGCGGGAAGGGCGGCCAATTCGGAACCTTTGATTTTGAAAAGCCCGCTGACCGGGCGGAATGCAAAAAGGCCGTCCAAATCGCCGCGAGGCACTTTGACACGGTCATCCTCGATGACTTTTTCTTTTACACCAGCAAGTCCGACGAGGATATCAAGGCCAAGGGCAAGCGAAGCTGGACCCAGTACCGTTTGGACACCATGCGTAAAGCCGGGCGGGATCTTGTTTTGAAACCGGCCAAGGCCATCAATCCCAACCTCAAGATGATCATCAAATATCCCAACTGGTATGAGCATTTTCAGGGCCTGGGTTACGATCTGGACGACCAAGCCCATGAGTTTGACGCCATCTATACCGGTACCGAGACGCGTGACCCTTACATAACCGACCAGCTTCTCCAGCAATATGAGAGCTACGAAATTTTCCGTTACTTCAGCAATATCCGCCCGGACGGCGGAAACCTGGGGGGCTGGGTGGATACCTACAGCACAAGGTACGTGGACCGTTATCCCGAACAGTTGTGGGACACCCTTTTCGCCAAGGCGCCGGAAATTACCCTCTTCAACTGGCATGAAATGTCGGGGGACTGGAAGATCGAGCCGGGGGAAAGGGACGCCTGGAAAAATCAGGCTACCAGCTTTAATTGGGATGAAATGCTTAAAACCGTTCAACCGAAAAACAGCGCGAAGGGCGGGCCCAGCTGGGGACATGTCGCGGGTTATTCCCTGGAAAAGATCGACAAGGTTTTAGGCGAGCTCGGAAAACCTATCGGAGTCGCTTGTTACAAGCCCTATCAGTCCACGGGCGAGGACTTTTTGCACAGCTACCTCGGCAACATCGGAATCCCCGTTGAGTTATTTCCTGAGTTTCCGACCAACGCCAGCATGGTTCTTCTCACCGAAAGCGCCAAGTTTGATTCCAAGATTGTCCCAAAGATCAAGAAACAGCTCGCGGCGGGCAAGAACGTCATGGTCACCTCCGGACTGCTCAAGGCTCTGCAAGGAAAGGGCATCGAGGAGATTGCCGAAATGGAATACACGGGCCGAAGCGTGGCCATACACGACTTCATTAACGGTTTTGGGGCTGGCAGCGGAAGCTCCCTCAACGATCCTACCCACGACAACCCGGCCATCCTTTTCCCTGAAATCCGGTTCTTCACCAATGACATGTGGGGCATTGTGAGGGGAGTGGCCTCCGCAAAGGGTTTCCCGATCATTCTAATGAACCACTATTCCAAGGGCACTTTTTACCTGCTCACGATCCCGGAAAACTTTGGGGACTTGTATCAACTTCCCCGGGGGGTGGTGAACGAGATCAAGGGCTATCTCCAGGAAGATTCCCCAGTGCGGATGGATTGTCCTCTGCAGGTAGCTTTATTTACCTATGACAACAACAGCTTTGTGGTGGAATCGTTTCGGCCCGAGGCCTCCACGGTAACCGTCTCGGTGGTGGGAGATAACATTAAGCTGAGGGAACTAACGACCAATCAATTAGCGAAGGTCGCGCCGGTGCCGACCCCTGACCCGAAAGCTAACAAGTGGTTTCAAGCCAGGCCCCAGGGCCCAGCCCGGACCCGTTTTCAGATTTCCGTTCCGCCTCATTCCTACATGGTTTTTGGAGTGGAAAAATAGAGACGAAAGAACGGGTCGTCAAAGGAAA
>JAHFCG010000145.1 GCA_023249615.1 candidate division FCPU426 bacterium
CTTGTGGCCGTCGAGGTGTTGGTGAAGGTGGAAGTCCTTGTCGAAGTGGAGGTAGCAGTTGAGGTGGTGGTGCTCGTTGAGGTAAAGGTGCTGGAAACGGTGGAGGTGTTGGTGGGGCTATTTGTGGGAAGGGGCGTATTCGTGTAGGTATGGGTCGGAATAATAAAGGTCGTGGTTTGTGTCCCGTTGGCGGTGGGGGTCAACGTCGGAGTATTGGTGGGCGTGGGCGTGTTGGAAGGTGTGTTCGTATTCGTCGGGGTCCTGGTGGAAGTAAGGGTGTTGGTGGGGGTTGGAGTATTGGTAAAAGTGTTGGTGAAGGTATTGGTAAAGGTTGAAGTTGAGGTGGGTGTTCGGGTGGGCGTAAAGGTCTGGGTAAAGGTGTTGGTAAAGGTTGAGGTGTTTGTGGAAGTGGATGTGTTGGTCGCCGTAAAAGTTCGGGTGGGCGTTGAAGTAACGGTGAAAGTATTCGTCGGGGACAAGGTTCCCGTAAAGGTAAGGGTGGGGGTCGGGGTTACGGTCGGGGTCAAGGTTCTGGTGAAGGTATTGGTTGAAGTTGAGGTACTGGTCGATGTGCTTGTCGATGTTGAGGTGCTGGTCGAGGTGGAGGTATAGGTCCGAGTGGGTGTCGGGGTCGGAGAGGAGGTAAAGGTTGATGTGTTCGTTGAGGTTAAGGTGCTGGTTGAGGTCGACGTGCTCGTGGAAGTGAAAGTTCTGGTGGAGGTATTGCTGGAAGTAGCTGTTGAGGTGGAGGTGCTGGTTGACGTGCTCGAGGAAGTTGAGGTGCTGGTTGATGTCGAAGTGCTGGTGGAAGTGGCCGTAAAGGTCCTGGTAGGCGTGGGTGTGGGAGTAGGCGTGTTGGTGGGCGTGAAGCTCGGCGTAAAGGTTCTGGTAAAGGTGTTGGTGGAGGTGCTGGTTGAGGTCGATGTGCTGGTGGAGGTGGAAGTACTCGTGGAAGTCCTGGTTGAGGTGGAAGTGGAAGTACTGGTGGAGGTTGATGAAAAGGTTCTGGTGGGAGTGGGTGTCGGCGTCGGGGTGGAAGTGGAGGTTGATGTACTGGTGAAGGTGCGGGTGGAGGTGGATGTGCTCGTGGAAGTTGAGGTGCTTGTAAAGGTCCTGGTGGCGGTACTGGTGAATGTGGTGGTGGATGTACTGGTCGAGGTTGAGGAAAAGGTTCTGGTTGGGGTGGGCGAGGGCGTAAAGGTGGAGGTTGAGGTCCGGGTATAGGTGGCGGTCGCCGGAACCGTGGGAACAGGCGAACAGGGGTTGCTGTTGGTGGTAAAACTTACCGTATTGGAGGTCAGGGTCTGCCCGGTCCTGGTCAGAACCGCGTTGTTCAGGACGGCGCAAGGCCCGCCAGGGTTCGAAAAGCTTCCGCTGATCATGATGGTGACCGAGTCGCAAAACCCGCCGCCGGGAAAACCGTTGGCGTAGGTCCAGCCGATTCCATTGTTGATGGCGTAGGCGTTCGGCCCGCCCCCGAAAACGGAAAACCCATACCCGCAAACCGAGGACTGGTCGAACCAGTTCTTGTAACAAACCCCCTGACCGCTCAACCAAAAGGTGTTAAAGCTGGAGGAGTGAAAAAGGTCGTCGGTCACGGTCACCGGGCCCGTGACAGGACCGCCCGTGTTACAAGTCCTCACCACGTAAGTGACAGCCTGGCCCGGGGCAACGTTGGAAGGCGCGGCCCCGAGGAAGGATTTCGTGATGTTGAGGTTGGGCGGGGGCGTAGCCGTTGGGCAGACCGTGGTCAAATTAAACGTCTGGCGGTAATAAGTCGACGCGTTGGCCAATTGGTCCCCGGTAATGTTGGCGGGGTCCGTATTGGTTCCATTTCCACCGTCCAGATCATTTCCCTGGGGCGCGAGCCATCCCCCGTTGATGGGATCAACCGCCGGAAGCAAATAAAAGGCGGGCGGATAAACCACGTTGACCGGGGCCTTCCAACCCGAAGGCGTGTAACCCGGCGCCCACCAGGTAACCGCCCCGGAGTTCGGCGGAGGCGGTCCGCTGGGGGTTGGTTGGTTATAAATCTGAAGCCCGCCGCTGCTGCTGGTGATGTAATCCGAACCGCCGTTGCTCAGGCCGATCTTCAAGGCCCAGGTGGCCCAGTTGTAATGTAGAGCGGTGTTGTAGGCCTGAACCGCGAGGACGTTGGCGCCGGTGACAAGAAAGGACGTGGGAATGGTGAAACAGGGGGCGGACCCGCTTTGACTTCCCAGGAAGGTGGTAGCCAGGGCGTTCCCGTTGATCCAAACCAGGGCGTAGTCGTCGGCTCCCACGCAGATTTGGGCGGAGGTAAAGGCGCATCCTCCCGACACCGCCGTGAAGGTAGCCGTGGGGGGAACCGTATTGGTAATGGTAAAGGTCCTCGTGGGGGAATTGGTATTGGTGCGGGTCGGGGTGAAGGTAAAAGTACAGGTATTGCCGCCGCATTGGCTTGTGTTGGTTCGGGTAGGTGTAAAGGTCTGGGTGATGGTGGGGGTTCGGGTCGGGGTGTTCGTGGGCCCGATCACGCAGGCGGGAAATTGAACCCCGGAATAGCCGAGGACCGCGGGCGTGCCAACCGCCGCGGGAGCGACATTACTGCAGGCGGTGATGGGCCCCATCGTGACGGAATTTCCCCTGACGTCGGTGAGAATGAAGGTATAAGGGCCGGTGCCCATGTTGTAGTTGGCGGCCTTGAGTCCCCAATATTCCGTGTTGCCGGCGTCGGAGGTGATCATTTGCAGGGCCGTGTAGGCTCCGCCGTTGTTGCTGACCTGAACGGCATTGATGGGAAACAAGTAATCCAAAAATTGAATGGGCGAATAAAAAGGGTTGCATCCCGATTTGAACTCGTAGGCGATCTGGCCGGAGGGGTTATTGGGCGCCCGGAGGCTTGCCGGGCATTCCATGTAATTCCAGGTGATGTTGATTTGGCCCACGGCCGTCGCGGCCAATTGCCCGAAGGCCTGGGGCGCCAGGTCAAGTTGGTGGACATTGCAGGGGGCGGGACACTGGTCCACCACCATGACCGTCACGGCATTTCCGTTCGCGGTATTTTGCGCCCTGATACAGGCTCCGCAGCCCTTGCCCGTCTCATAATCCGACCAATTAAGCGCCACGTAATTATTGGGGTCATAGGACCCGGCGGGGTAGCCGCAATTCCCAGTGCCCGGTGTTGTGTTTAAACTGGTGTACCAGGTTCCGATGCCCGTAAAAACGGTGGGCGGGTCACTGGCGCAATATTTTGAGGTACTCACGGTTTGAGCCAGGAGGAAAGAAGGAAGCAAAATCAACAAAACGAAACAACATAAAACATTTCGGAACCGGTTACATTTATTGAAATTAAAAAAGGAAATCAACTTAAAAACGAACATGCCTTTTTCATTATAAAAGAAGTTTTTTGGGGTTTGAATTTTAGAAAATCGTTTTAAAGCCATATTGTCGATTCACCTTCAAGTGAAACTTTGTCCGGCATATTTAAGTTTTACTTATTCCCAAAATATTTTTGGTTAAGTTCCTTCACAATTTTCGGCAGAACCTCTTCAGGTTTTTGTGTTCCCAGCCAAACCTTATCCATGGCGGGACCGATTTGGCCGTACCAAACCTCATTCCAGTTTTTCACGAAAGGCCCGAAGTGGGCTTCCTTCGGCATTTTTAGGAGGATCTTCTTATTCGCCGGCCCGGGGCTCTTGAGAAAAATGTCGGACTCCGCGACCTTAACCAGCGAAGGTTGAACCAAACCCGTCGAGGCAACCTGGGACTCGATTTTTTCCCCGGCGAGTTCCTTGATGACTTCCCAGGCCTGGTCTTTTTTCTTGCAGCCCTTGGTCATGGCGTAGCCTGACCCGCCGCTTCCCCACCCCTGGGTGCCGCGCGGCCCGTGGGGAAATTCCACGACATCAAAATCAAGGTCCTTATGCTGGAGGAAATTGGGGGTATGCCATATCCCTGAGGGCATCATGGCGATTTGTCCGTTCACAAAAAGTGTTTCAGCGCCCGGGCCGAAATTGAAAGCCTGTATCTGGGAAGGTTCGGGGGAAACCTTGAAGGTATAAATAAGATCCCAGCGGAAGCGGAAGGCCTCGAGCGATTCCGGCGAGTCGAGAGTCAGCTTCGTCGGGTTTTCCTCGCTGTCCATGTAGTAGCCGCCGTTGCTCAACATGAAGTTGTCCCCGCCGGTCCCGTAGGGGTCGCCCCAGGCCCATCGGATGATTTTTCCGGACGCGTCCTTTTTCACCAGTTTCTTGCAATAGGTCAGGAAGGGCTCGGGCCACTTCCACTTGGCGGTGGGAAAAGGCACCCCGGCTTCCGTAAAAATTTTCTTGTTGTAATAAACCAGGCCGAAGGGGGCAATGTCGGTGGGCAGGGCGTAAATTCTTCCGCCCGGACTGTAGCGCTTCAGGACCGAATCGTAATAAATTTTCGGGTCAATCCCGTCGCGTTTCGCCAGGTCGGTCAGGTCCTCGAAAGCTCCCCGGAGATAGAGGTCCACAAAATTGTTTACCTCCGTGCTGACGATGTCCGGGGCGTTCCCGGCCGCCATCATGGTGGTGATTTTATTTTGGAAATCGTTATAAGGGATGTTCGCCAGAACGATCTTCAAGCCGGGATGCCGGCTCTCGATATCCCTCATGGCGGTGTTTAAAATTTTAATGGTGGCGACATCGGAGGTGAAAACCGCGACCCGGACCGCGTTCTCTTCCCTGGATTTACACCCTGACAAAAACAAAAATGAGGAAATGAAGGCCAGGATTAAAAAAGCCCGAATCCTGTCGAATTTGTGGAAGTTCATGGCTTAAGCATATCCAAGATTTCACGGGTTTGCCACTTTCAGAAAGCGAATCCTGGCGTGAAAACCCGCAAGCGGAGTGAAGGAGAAAATGCTCCTAGAGATGGGTATTCCCGGCATTCTTCTTGGTGTAATCGGATGAAACTAATCTCATTTTGTTTCAGACCAGACTTTTTTTACGGTTTATTTCACCGCTGGTGTAAAAAGGTTTCGTTGAATGTTCAATGTACGGGCAAGGCATGCCTTGCCCCTACCAAACCATTTTCCAGAAAACAGGTCAAACCGAGACCCCATGCCATCCTCCAAATACAATTCCCCCCGTGAACGCCTTCGCTTCGACGACAACTGGCGTTTTCATCTTGGGGATCTCCCCTTTTCCACCCCGCGCTTCCCCATACCCCATTGGCTTTGTAAAACCGTCGGAAACAAAAGACCCTCGGAGGGTTCCTCCCAATTAAAAAAACTATTCAACGAAACCGGAAAGTCCTGGAAAAAAGTTTTTCCAAAAAAAGATGTTTTCAACGAAAAACCAGGGTTTGCCTGGTTCAAAGCCGGCCTCCCCAATATTCCCGGCCCGGGGCGAAGCGTCCATTTCACCTCCGTCAGCGACGACTGTACGGTTTATCTCAATGGTCTGAAAATCGCCACCCACGAAAGGTGGATTGACGCCTTTGACGTTTCCCTTGATTCCGCCTGGAGGGAGTCCGGCCCCAACGATCTACTGGTCCTGGTTCAAAATTCCTTTGGCGGGGGTTTTATTGCCGCCTCCGAATTGGAATCAAGCGCCTCCCAAACAGGGGGGCCGGCCCTGGAATGGTTTGACGACCAAAAATGGCGGGAGGTTCATTTACCCCACGACTTCGTGGTCGAGGGCCGGTTCGATTCCAAACTGGATGATTACAACGGCTACCTGAAACCAGGGATCGGCTGGTACCGAAAGACCTTTGATATTCCCCTCTCCGATCAGGGCCGAAGCCTTTGGCTGGACTTCGACGGCATTTTCCGAAACAGCCGGGTTTGGCTGAATGGAAAACTGTTGGGCCGCCACCGAAGCGGCTACACCCCCTCGCGCTTTGGCATTTCCGATCGCGTCCGCCATGGCGAGAAAAACACCCTGGCGGTTCGGGTGGATGCCAGGGCCGCCGAAGGCTGGTGGTATGAGGGCGGGGGTATTTACCGCCATGTCTGGTTGAACAAGGCGGATCCCCTGCACGTAGTTCCCTGGGGTGTCCAGGTGATTTCCAAACCCAACGGTAAAACCGCGGACATCGAAATTAAAACCACAATGTCGAACCAATCCTATCAAGTCGCGGAATTTGAACTAAACTCTGAAATCAAGGACTCCAAAGGCCGAACTGTCTTAAAACTTTCCAAGGGCGCCTCCCTTTCCGGAGGAAACGAAAAAACCCTCGTTCAAAAAGGACGATTTCCAAACCCCGTTCTGTGGTCCCTTGAAAACCCCCATCTTTATCGTTTGGTCACCTCGCTCAAAAAAGGAAAAAAGATCGTTGATAAAACCAAAACCACCTTCGGTGTTCGATCGATTCGCTTTGACGCGAACAAGGGTTTTTTCCTGAACGGCAAGCCCGTCAAGATCAAGGGAACTTGTAATCATCAGGACCACGCCGGATTAGGAGTGGCGCTTCCCGACCGCCTTTTTACCTACCGTTTGGAAAAATTAAAAGCCATGGGCTCCAACGCCTACCGCTGCGCCCACCATCCCCACGCGCCTGAATTGCTGGATGCCTGCGACCGTTTGGGAATTTTGGTGGTGGATGAAAACCGAAGGCTGGATGACACCCACGATGTCCTGGACCAGGTCCGGACGATGGTCCTGCGCGACCGAAACCACCCCTGCGTCATTCTCTGGTCAATCTGCAACGAGGAACCCCAGCAGGGAAAACCAGCGGGTTTAAAGCGGGGAAAAGCGATTAAAAAAACAATCCTGAAACTCGACCAGACCCGTCCCATCACGGCCGCGGTCAATTACGCCTTTAATGATGGAATCCGAAAGGTTGTGGATGTGGAGGGAATCAATTACAACATCAACCAGTATCATGACTTTAGAAAAAAATTCCCCCAAACCCCCATGTTCGGAAGTGAGACCGCCAGCACCCTTTGCACCAGGGGAATTTATGAAACAAACCCGGCCAAGGGATACGTCAGCGCCTATGACGTCAACCACACCATGTGGTCACTGCCCGCCGAAGCGGCCTGGCGGCCAATTGCGGAGCGGAACTTTTTGGCCGGGGCTTTTATTTGGACAGGTTTCGACTATCGGGGCGAACCAACCCCCTATAAATGGCCCTGTATCAATTCACATTTTGGCGTCCTGGATACCT